>CAJXOV010000344.1 GCA_913057815.1 uncultured Flavobacteriales bacterium | reverse complement strand
AGATGTAGAGAGGTCTCGTGGGCTCGGAGATGTGTATAAGAGACAGATGATTGGATGGATAAGTATGAGTATATCATTGATTTAGGCAAGGAGTTAGAGGAGTTTCCTTTAGAAGAAAAGAAGGAGTCCAATCTCATTCGTGGTTGTCAAAGTCAAGTTTGGCTGATAGCTAGAGAAGAGGGAGGAAGAATGTTTTATAAAGCTGACAGTGACGCTATAATCACTAAAGGGCTAGTTTCTTTGATGGTACGGATGCTTAGTGGTGCTAAACTAGAAGAGATTATTGACTCAGACATGGGTTTTGTGAATAGTATAGGGCTGAAAGAGCACCTTTCGCCAAGTAGAAGTAACGGATTGCTTTCTATGATTAAACAGATGAAAATATATGCGCTAGCGTATGCAAATAAATGAGTGTAGATAAAAAAGATATAGAGACTAAGGTTATTAATGTTCTTAAGACCATCTTTGATCCTGAGATTCCAGTGGACATCTATGAGTTAGGATTGATTTATGAAGTTAAGGTTAGTGATTCAGCTTTTGTTCATATCTTAATGACTTTAACTTCACCCTCCTGTCCTGTAGCGGAGACTCTGCCTGTAGAGGTGGAAGAAAAGGCTGCCAGTGTTAAAGGTGTGGATGGTGCTAAGGTAGAGATCGTTTTCGATCCACCTTGGACAAAAGAAATGATGAGCGAAGAGGCCCTTTTGGAGCTTGGATTCATGTAAAAAAGATACAGATGCCAGATAATTGGAAAGAAAGATTAGGAACAGTCTACTCAACTAATAAGGATTTTAGTTTTGATTATGATTCGGAAGAGGAGTCGGACACTTTAAGCCCTGAAAAACAAAATCTCAGAGTTCTTTTGGATCGTAAACAGCGTAAAGGCAAGACTGTAACTGCTATAGAAAATTTTATAGGGAAAGAAGAAGACTTAAAAGCCCTGGCTAAAGAGTTAAAAGTAAAGTTTGGAGTAGGGGGAAGTGCTAAAGAGGGCATGATCGTAATCCAATCTGACCAACGAGATAAAATCATGGAGTATTTAAACTCTCAAGGCTATAAAACTAAAAGGGTAGGAGGATAATGAGCGAGAAAAAAGTTGGAGTGGCTATCCTTGGTTCTACAGGTTCTATCGGAACCCAAACTCTAGAGGTTATTGAACAACACATGGATCGCTTTAATGTGGAGGTGCTGACAGCAGGCCGAAATGTAAAGCTTCTTAAGGAACAAGCTATAAAATTTAAACCTAATGCAGTTGTGATAGCTGATGAGAGTGTTTATCTCGAGCTAAAAGATGCTTTATGGGATGAGGGCATAAAGGTTTACGTAGGAGAAGAGGCTCTTTGTCAGGTGGTGGAGATGAGTGAGGTAGATATAGTTCTTACTGCACTTGTTGGATTTTCAGGATTGAAACCTACAATATCTGCTATAAATGCAGGAAAGCATATAGCTCTGGCTAACAAGGAAACTCTAGTAGTAGCAGGGGAAATAGTTACTAAACTAGCTCAAGAAAAAGGTGTAAATATATATCCAGTAGATTCTGAACATTCTGCTATTTTTCAATGTTTAGCAGGAGAATTTCATAACCCAATCGAGAAGATTTATTTGACTGCATCAGGGGGTCCTTTTAGAGGGAAGAAAACACCAGATTTAATTTCAATTAAAAAGGAACAAGCTCTAAAACACCCAAACTGGGAGATGGGAGCTAAAATTACCATTGACTCTGCATCGTTAATGAATAAGGGTTTGGAGGTAATAGAAGCCAAGTGGTTGTTCAATCTTAAGAATGAACAAATAGACGTTATAGTTCATCCTGAAAGTATTATTCATTCTATTGTACAGTTCGAGGATGGTAGCATGAAAGCCCAAATGGGGTTGCCGGATATGAAATTGCCTATTCAGTATGCATTAGGTTATCCTGAAAGGCTAAAGTCTGAGTTTCCTAGGTTTGACTTTGCTGATTTTACTTCGCTAAATTTCGAAAAACCAGATATGGTTACGTTTAGAAATTTAGGCTTGGCTTTTAAAGCTTTAGAAAAAGGCGGAAGTATGCCGTGTGTTCTTAATGCAGCCAATGAAGTAGCTGTGGCTGCTTTCTTAAAAGACGAAATAGGGTTTTTAGAAATGTCTGATCTAGTAGAGTTTACTATGAACAGCACAGAATTTATAGAAAAGCCAACATTAGAAGATTACTTCGAGTTAGACCTTAGCGCACGAGATAAAGCAATGAGTTTTATGGTTAAACAGTCATAATATCTGCTTCCTTCTTGGCTATAATTTCATCTATTGTAGCATTGTATTTATTAGTAAGATCTTGAATTTGAGCTTCGGCTGTTTTAGCCATATCTTCACTTAACCCTTCTTTTTCAGCTAATTTTATAAAGTCGTTGGCGTCTTTACGTCCGTTTCTAACACTTACCTTAGCATGTTCACCTTCTGCACGAGCTTTTTTGGCTAAATCTTTTCTTCTTTCCTCTGTGAGCATAGGAACATTAATAATCAGCATTTCTCCATTATCCATCGGGTTTAGTCCGAGGTTGGAGTTAATTATAGCTGTAGCTATAGGCTCAAGCATCCCTTTTTCCCAAGGCTGAACTGAAAGAGTTTTAGAATCTGGCGTATTTACGTTGGCTACTTGGCCAAGTTTAGTGAGACTACCATAATATTCTACCATTACTGTTTCTAACATAGCAGGACTCGCTTTTCCGGCTCTAATTTTAGTTAGTTCAGTGTTTAAATGGGCAATGGCCTTATCCATTAAATCTTTTGCCTCTTCAAAGGCCATTTGTATTTCTTCGTTCATTTTTCTAATATTTATGTACTAGCCCTCTACTACTGTGCCAACTCCTACTCCGTTTACCACTTTTGCTAAATTTCCAGGTGTATTCATATCGAATACGATTATTGGAAGGTTGTTCTCATTGCAAAGCGTAAAAGCCGTCATATCCATGACTTTAATGCTCTTTTCATAAACCTCATTAAACGAGATTTTTTCATATTTAGTGGCTGTAGGATCTTTTTCCGGGTCTGCAGTATAAATCCCATCTACTCTAGTTCCTTTTAGGATTACATCAGCATCTATTTCTACAGCTCTTAAAGATGCCGCTGTATCTGTAGTGAAGAACGGATTTCCAGTTCCTGAACCAAAGATTACTACCCTTCCTTTAGAAAGGTGTCTAGTAGCTCTTCTTTTGATATAAGGTTCGGCTATAGCTTTCATTTCAATAGCACTTTGTAATCTAGTATCTATCCCTACTTTTTCTAGAGCTGCTTGAAGAGCCATACTGTTGATCATAGTGGCTAACATTCCCATATAATCACCTTGGGTTCTCTCCATTCCTCCTTCTTCGGCTTGAATACCTCTAAAGATATTCCCTCCTCCAACTACTATGGCTACCTCTACGCCCATATCCACGACTTCTTTTATTTGAGCTGCATAATCAGCTAGTCGAGCATTGTCAATTCCGAATTGTTTGTCGCCCATTAGAGCTTCACCACTCAGTTTTAGAAGTATTCTTTTGTATTTCATTGAAGGGATTTTTCAAGGACGAAGATGCAAAAAATCTGTCTCTTATACACATCTCCGAGCCCACGAGACCTCTCTACATCTCG
>CAJXOV010000343.1 GCA_913057815.1 uncultured Flavobacteriales bacterium | reverse complement strand
GATCAAGTAGTGTGCAAAGAGATTAACTATTAACCTGTAAAGACTTTAAACATGTCAGAAATAGTAGTAGGACTAGACATAGGAACCACTAAAATAGCTTGTCTGGTAGGAAGACAAAACGATCACGGAAAAATTGAAATCCTAGGAATGGGAGTTTCTGAATCTGTAGGTGTTACCAGAGGCGTAGTATCTAACATCGAAAAAACTGTAGCTTCTATAAAAGCTGCCGTGATAGATGCTGAGAAAAACTCTAACGTAGAAATTAATGTGGTGAATGTGGGTATAGCTGGTCAGCATATCAACAGTCTTCAACACAGAGGAATCAAAATGAGAAACAATCTAGAAACAGAAATTTCTAGAAATGACTTAGATGAGCTAATCGATGACATGTACAAGTTGGTAATGCTTCCTGGAGAAGAGATCATACATGTACTGCCACAGGAGTTCATCATAGATAACGAGCAGGGAATTAAAGATCCTATAGGAATGAGCGGTGTGAGATTGGAGGCTAATTTCCACATCATTACTGGCCACATAGCCGCTGCACAGAATATTTACAAGTGCGTAGCAAAAGCTGGATTAACCGTGGACCAATTGATCTTAGAACCGCTTGCATCAAGCGAAGCTGTTTTAAGTCATGAAGAAAAAGAAGCAGGAATAGTATTAGTTGATATCGGTGGTGGAACTACTGACTTAGCTATTTTCCAAGATGGAATTATCCGTCATACAGCTGTCATTCCATTCGGAGGTAACATTATCACTGAAGACATTAAAAAGGGATGTACAATAATGAAGAATCAAGCAGAAGCTTTAAAGAAAAAGTTCGGTTCAGCTATAGCTAGTGAGAATAACGAAAATGAAATCGTTTGTATCCCCGGTTTAAGAGGCAGAGAACCAAAAGAAATTTCTTTAAAGAACCTGGCCAACATAATTGAAGCTAGAATGTCTGAAATCATAGAGCACATTTACTATGAAATTAAAAACAGCGGTTTCGAAAAAGAATTAATAGGTGGTATAGTAGTGACAGGTGGTGGTTCTCAGATGAGACACATCACCCAGTTATTCGAATTCATTACAGGAATGGATTGCAGAATAGGATATCCTAACGAACACTTATACAAAGCACCCAATGAAGATGTGGTAAAGCCTACATATTCTACAGGTGTTGGTCTAGTAATGAAAGGCTTTGAAGATGGAAGTAAGCATGTGGCAGATGATGTTATTAAGAAACAACAGGGAGAAAGTAGAAAAGGCTCTATGAAATTTTTAGATAATATCAAAGCTTGGTTTGAAAATGAAGAGGAATAAAAGCTAACAATTGAAGTTCCCATGTATGGAAAACTACTGCAATTATTTACACGATAATTCAACTAGTTTTTGCTTATTCGCGGACTTCTTTTTTAGATAAAAGAAAACAGTATAAATAACACAATTTAACCCATAAGTCATGAGTGATAATACAGCAGACATAATGAGATTTGAGCTACCTACAGAGCACAATTCTATCATAAAAGTTATAGGTGTCGGTGGTGGTGGTAGTAATGCCGTTAACTACATGTATGAACAAGGAATTAATGGAGTGGATTTCGTAGTGTGTAACACAGATGCCCAATCATTAGACCATAGTCCTGTTCCACTTAAGATTCAATTAGGAGCTACACTAACTGAAGGAAGAGGTGCAGGAGCCATTCCTGAAGTAGGAAGAAATGCAGCGGTAGAAAACTTAGAAGATGTCATGAAGATATTGACTAAGAATACTACCATGGTATTCGTTACTGCTGGAATGGGTGGTGGAACCGGAACTGGAGCTGCTCCTATTATAGCTAAAGCAGCTAAAGACTTAGGAATTCTTACTGTAGGTATCGTTACTATTCCTTTTATGTTCGAAGGAAGAAAAAGAAAAAATCAAGCGGAACAAGGTCTTAAAGAAATGAGAGACGCTGTGGATACGCTTCTAGTAATAAAGAATGACAAGCTTCGTGAACTTTACGGAAACTTGACATTGAAAGATGCATTCTCTCATGCAGATGAGGTTCTTTGCACCGCAGCTAAAGGAATAGCTGAAGTAATCACACTTACTGGTGAAGTAAATGTAGATATGAATGATGTAAACACAGTTATGAAAAATAGTGGTGTGGCTATCATGGGGTCAGGAAAAGCACAAGGAGAAGACAGAGCTATGACTGCTGTAATGGAAGCATTAGAGTCTCCATTATTGAACGACAATGATATTACAGGTGCTGAATTTGTACTATTAAATGTGACTCATGGTGCTGATGCTGTTACTATGGATGAGGTAATGGAAATTACTGATTACATACAGGACAAAGCTGGTATGAGTGCTGAAGTAATTTGGGGTTATGGTGAAGATGCTACTCTGGGAGATGATTTATGCGTGACAGTAATAGCTACAGGGTTTTCATCTCAAGAAATAATTTCGGGAATTCCGGTAGTAGAACCTGAAATCAAAAAATTCTCTTTAGAGGATAAAGAACCACAACAAATAACAGCTCCTATAGCAAAACCTACGGTTCCTACAAATGAATCATTGAAATTTGATGAGCTTTCTATTGAAGAAGAGCCATTTTTAAAACAACCAGAAGATCAAGTTCCATCATCTGAAGCTCCTGAGGCTCCAGCGGTAAATGAAACTCCTTCTTGGTTAAATGAAGCTGAAGAAACTGAATCTACTACACTATTCGGAGAAGCTGAAAACATAGAAACTGATCAGCCAGCATTTGAAGAACCATTTATAAAGAATACTACCGAAAACGAATCTACTCCTACCCTTTCTGAACCTGCAAGTGAAGAACCTATAGAGGAAATAAATAAAGTAGTATACAGACTTGATACTGACGAATTACAACCTACTGCCGAAGCCCCTAAAGCGCCTGTAGATAGTACTATTAAATTCACGCATCAAGATCCAACAGACAGAATTAGTAGAGCTGATTTAGCTCAACTAAATCAACAAAGAGAGAATAGAGTAAAAGAATTTTCTCATAAGTTAAGAACACCAGGTGGGCTTGCTCAATTAGAAAACGAACCTTCTTACATTAGAAGAAATGTTCAACTAGATGACATAGCTCATAGTTCAGAATCTCAGGTTAGTAGATACACACTTTCTGAAGAAACTGATGACCAAGGTAATTCTGAAACTAAACTTAAAGACAATAACTCTTTCCTACATGACAATGTAGACTAATAAGAAAGAAAATAGAAGATTAAAAAGAGCGGTTTTCACCGCTCTTTTTTTATTTCACTAATTTTACACTTCAACCAAAGAACATGAATCTTACGGATCAAATAAATAACGATATAAAAACAGCGATGAAAGCCCGTGAAGCGGGAAAATTAGCTGCATTAAGAGACGTCAAATCCAAATTACTATTGGAGGCTACTAAAGACGGTAACTCTGAACTAGACGAAGCTACTGGATTAAAGATTCTAAATAAGCTTTATAAACAAAGAGTAGAAGCTGCTGAAATTTATAAAGAACAAGGAAGAGAAGATTTAGCTGCTGACGAACTCTCCCAAGCTGAAGTAATCAAAGCTTACTTACCAGAAAAAATGAGCCCTGAGAAGCTAAAAGAAGCCGTTCAAGCTATTAT
>CAJXOV010000342.1 GCA_913057815.1 uncultured Flavobacteriales bacterium | reverse complement strand
TATTCGTCGGCAGCGTCAGATGTGTATAAGAGACAGGACTCTTTATGCTATTTCAAGAAAATACAAAGTGAAGGTAAAAGATCTTTGTAAAATGAATGGGATTTCTCAAAACTCAACTCTCAGAGTAGGACAAAGAGTTAGAGTGAGATAACTTATCACCTAATTCTTCCTTTCTGAAAATAAATCCTTATCAATTTTGGTTAGTACTCAGACTGCAAGATATTTGTAGCCTGAATAAGTAATATGAAAGAACAAGTAATCTTAGTTGATGAGAAGGATCAAGAAATTGGTTTAATGGAAAAAATGGAAGCGCACCAAAAAGGACTTCTTCATAGAGCTTTTTCTGTCTTTCTTTTTAATTCTCAAGGAGATTTACTACTTCAAAAAAGAGCCTCTTCTAAGTATCATTCACCTTCCTTATGGACAAACACATGCTGCAGCCATCCTCGAAAAAATGAATCAATTCTTGATGCTGCTAGTAGGAGGCTGCAAGAAGAAATGGGGATTCAAGCTGAGTTACAAAAAAAATTCTCTTTTATCTACAAAGCCGAACTAGACCAAGGATTAACGGAGCATGAGCTAGACCATGTAATAACAGGAATATTTAATGAGGACCCGATCATCAATTTGGATGAAGTGGAGGATTGGAAGTATATTTCAATTACTGAATTGAACTTAGATATTAAACTTAAACCTGAGAATTACACTGAATGGTTTAAAATCTGTCTTAATGAAACCTTAAGCTTATCCTCTAAAAGTTAAGGCTTCACCCTTAATTTAGTGTAAACAGGATAATGATCTGACAACTCATAATCCAGAGTTTTGTAATCCGCACTTTCTATATCATCTGAGTGAAATACATAATCAATTCTAAAAGATGGAAAATCACCTATATAGGTATTCCCTACACCAAACCCACTTTCTACGAATGAATCGGTCAAGTACTTTCTAGTTTGTGTGTAACAATAACTAACTGGAGTGTCATTAAAATCACCAGTCAGAACCACAGGGTACGGACAGTTGTATATGTGATCTAATACTTGTTGTAATTGCACCGCACGCTTCTCATATGCAGTGTGAAGAAGATTATAAATCCTTTTATAACCTTTAATATTTTCATCAGACGTTTTTACCTGCTCCTTAGTTTCATTGATCAGATCATAATCTTCTCTTTGAAATCTTATAGAGGATAAATGGGTATTGTAAACTCTAATGGTGTCACTTCCCACCAAAAGATCAGTGAATATGCAAGAATTACTATAATCACTTACAAAAGTAATGACCCCTTTATTTACAATTGGGAAATTTGTAAAAGTCGCCATCCCAGAGTGACGCCCATCATACATATGATGAGTAAAGTTCTCATGACTATGCTTATATCCTAACTCATCGAGCAGAATACTTTTTGTATCAAACACACCTTTCTTTTCTGCAAAATAAAATTCTTGAAAGCACACGACATTAGGCTTTAGACTGTCAATCATTTGAAAAATACCATCCTTTGTATTACCTCCAATATTTTCATTCGCATCAAATATTCTTACATTGTAAGTTAGAAGTTTGACTTCTTCAATATTAGCCTCACTGAATTCTGATTTAGATGTTATCTGGTAGTAATTATTCAAGCTAGGCCAAGCGTAAACTAGAGCTACTAAGGGAATTATTAGAGTAACTTTTTTCCTGTAAATCAATAATAAAAGTAAACCTACATTAGTCCAAAGAAACAACGGAAATGAAAGTCCAAAAAATGGTAGCCAATTATTATCGTTTGGATTTACATCTTGACAATAAATGCTTAATCCCAAAAACAAAGCCAGTACAATCAGAAAGACTGTAAACAATGAATTTATAAATCTCTTCATTTAATTGGTGCCGAATTTATTTAAAAATTTCTTTTCCTCTTTTGTGAGAGAATCATATCCTGCAACCGAAATTTTATCTAGGATTCGATCTATTTTCTGTTGGGCTTGAGCTTTTGAATAGTTATAAGCTTCGTCAGATTGTTCTGCCGCTTTTGATTTATTATAGACTACTTTCATTTTAGGACGTCTGGCTCCGAGGTTCATTATTCTATCTACAAGTCTTTCAAACCACGCATTTAAATCTCTTCCTTTCTGAAGTTGTTTCACTAAAATAAAACCATAAATAGCTCCTCCTAAATGACCTAAATGACCTCCAGCATTGATTCCAGTTTTGAGCGAAAGGAAATCTGCTATCACCATAGCTCCTGCGATATACTTAAACTCTAGCTGAATAAATAATAGATTTATTTTCATGTTAGGCCTATAAGTAGCTGCCGCTAACACTGTAGCTAAAACTGCTGCACTGGCTCCCCACATCGGCCCATGTCCTTTGACTACAAACATTGGAATAAAATTATATCCTATTGCATATAATGCCCAACCTGCTATCCCTCCCAGAATATATGTACTTAATAATTTTCTACTTCCTAAAAACTGATCTAGATATCTTCCAAAAAAATAGAAGGTAATCATGTTTCCAAAGAGATGCATGAAGCCCTCATGGGCAAACATATATGTGATAATACTCCATGGTCTAGATAAAAAGGCTCCAAAGTCGGAAGTACTTGAAAGGTAAAACCATAATAATTTCAGGTGAGGTTCCTTAAGAAAATCTATGTAAAATCCATCAGAATACATAAATATGCTAAACAGCACTTCTAGCACTACGAACAGGAAAAACACCACAATATTCACTAATATCAGATTGGTGAACACGGTATTCCTTCCAAAGAAATTCTTGATGTTTTCTAAAAAACTTTGCTGCCTCATGAATTATCTAAAATGCTGAAAATTATTTGAATTACCCTTTTTCTCCCAATACTTTATCAGTAAAAAGCCAGCCAGCATTCCGCTCAAATGGCCTAAATGTGAAACATTATCTCCTGCTGACTGATTCATTTGATTATAAATTTCATACATCAAAAGAAACATAGAAACATATTTAATTTTTACAGGAATAGGAATGAACATAACATAAACTTCTTGATTAGGAACTGTCATCCATAATGCTGTAATAATTCCAAATATAGCACCTGAAGCTCCTACAAGAGATGTATTGAAAAGACGGATATAACTCTCAGAATGAATATTTCCTGGTATGTACTTTGACTCAACTGCTAAAGCTATTACTTCATCACTTAAAAACTGTCCGTGATACTGTAAGAGCACATACTGTATGATCATATAAATTATGTAACCTACTAAACCACAGAAAAGATAATACTGTAGGAATTTTTTAGCGCCCCACATCGATTCTAAAAAAGTGCCAATGAAAAAAAGCATCAACATATTTTTAAATATGTGCCCCAAATCACCATGCATAAAAAAATGAGTGATTAATTGCCAAGGCTTAAATAAAGGATTCTCAATCCAGTGAGAAGCTAACAAATCATACATTTCTCTTCCAAAAGACATGTAGGATACAAAGAACAATGCATTTATTATTAATAAATTCTTTACTACTAGCGTGAGTTTTGGCATTGAAAACATATCCTAAAAATTAAATTTTTGTTCTAACTCTTCTCTCGTTAAATTATGAACGATTGATTTACCTCTGTCTCTTATACACATCTCCGAGCCCACGAGACCT
>CAJXOV010000341.1 GCA_913057815.1 uncultured Flavobacteriales bacterium | reverse complement strand
GAAATACCGAGTTTATCCATCGTTTTTCTTAACTCTGGGTCCACATCATCTAATGAGTCCAAAAGCACTTTCTGCTTGGGAGCAGAATAATAAGAAATTCCTTGAAAATCTGGTTTTTCATAATGCACATGAGCCCATTCTGGCTCAGTCATTTCTTTCCATGACTTAAACGCGTCTAATCTCCAGTCCAACAACCACTGCGGCTCATCCTTCTTACTAGAAATCAAACGAATAACATCTTCATTTAATCCATTAGGAATCTTATCAGACTCTATGTCTGTGACAAAACCAAACTCGTATTCCTTCTTGGTTACTTCCTCTAATAATTCATCTCCTTCGTATGCCATATCAATCTAAATTTTAAAGGGAGAAACTTTCTCCACATCCACAAGTTCTATTAGCATTCGGATTGTGAAACACAAATCCTTTTCCGTTAAGCCCTCCAGAGTAATCTAACTCCGTGCCTACTAGGTATAAGAAGCTCTTTTTATCTACGACAACCTTCACTCCGTTATCTTCGAAAGTTTGGTCTCCGTCTTTCATTTCAGTATCAAACTTTAGCTGATACATAAGCCCAGAACATCCTCCACCCTCAACACCTACACGAATGAATGCGCCATCTCCCATACCATCTTCTGCCATGAGTTTTCTAGCTTGTTCTCTTGCTGAATCTTTAACTTTTATCATATTTGTCCGCGCTGTTTACGCGTTGCAAAGATAATTCATTTATTTAGATTACTTCTAAATAACGATTAGAAAATACCCTGTTTGTGGTATTGTTTTTTGTTTTTGTGATAGTTCAAATAAGTATAAGAATCATGAAAAGTGCTCATCACGCATATCGTTTTCTTTATAACCTCTCTAATATGCAAGTTTCTTATCCTCACACTGACCTGGTAAGTAGTACCTTTACAGTAGACATTTAAGACTATGAAATATTTACTAGTTATCTTCACATTAATATCTTGTGATATAATTTCGCAAGAGCTAACCATTACCTGTCCATCAGACCTATCATTAGATTGTGGTGAAAACACCAGTGAATTTGGAGTAGCAGAAACAGAAGGTTCTTGTGCAGGAATTATAATAAGTTACACCGATACTTCTGTAGAAGTTAGCTGTCCTACAGTAAGTCGCATAGAAAGGTTATGGTCAGCTACTGATGATTGTGGTAACTACACTGAGTGCACTCAAACTATTAGCTTTGAAGACTCTGAAGCTCCCACCATTCAGGCCTACCAAATAATTGATTGGCCCTGCGATGATCTGAATACAATTAGAGATAGCCTAACTATCAATTCAGTTTTTGACAACTGCAGCACATACGATATCTTGCAGACATCTCAATTTATTTCAGGAGGATGCTCTGGTATGTTATCTAAAACCATTACTGCAACAGACTTTTGTGGAAACTCTTCAGAGTTTCTTCAAATAATTGACCTCTATGATTATGAATCACCTGTAATTGAATGCCCTTCTGACACAGTATTCCTATGCGGAGAAACTTTCGACTTAACGGACCCTATTATTTCCGACAACTGCACTCAGGCATATTTAAGTATAGAGACTGATACCATTGGAGACAGTTGTCCCATATATATTTATAGAACTTTTACTGTTGCTGATGACTGTAACAACATTGCTCAATGTCCGACCCAGCTTATTGAAATTCTCCCAGACTATGGCTGCATGGATGAACTAGCATGCAATTTTAATCCACTAGCAGAAACTGAAGACGGAACATGCGGCTATGTCGGTAATCCTTGCATAGCTTTTGATGATAATATTGTAAACGAATCTTTCACTTCTGACTGTGATTGCTTAGGCGAACTCAGTGGCTGTACTGATCCTGCAGCCTGTAACTATGTGCCAGAGGCTATAGTAGATAATGAAGGTTGTCAATTTATTGGAAACACATGCGAAATGAATAATGATTCTATTCTAGGAATAACGAATTCAAATTGTAATTGCCAATATACGGAAGAGGTAGTCAGTCTTACTTTTATTGATAATAATTTCAATGGCGTTTTTGATATTGATGAGCAAGTCATTCCCGGTCAAATGATTCAAGTGGAAAACGAGAGCATCACTTCTTTCACAAACGATGAAGGATTCTCATTTCTCTATTTACTGGAAGGCTCCATCTTTGATCCTGAAGAACATACTTTACAGGCAACTTTTTCTCAAGAATGGGAATTCAACACTACCGAGAACATACAAGAAATAGAATTAAACAGTGAATATGTAGACACTTTGTTCTTCGGAGTAGCTAACAGCACTGATTATAACCCCACCCCAACTGGAGAATTGGATTTTTTCTCTTCGGAAGGAAGAATACTTTGTTATGATGAGAGTACTTTAAATATTAAGTTGAGAAATACTTCGCCATACATTCTTAATGGAGTAATAGAAGTAGAAATAGACAATCAACTTGAGCTTAGTTCTACTCAGCCAGCATATGATTCCATAGTTGGTCAAAGTGTGTTTTGGTCATTTGACAATCTAGAATCTTGGGACTTTGAATTAAGTCATTTGATTATCAACACTCCTGATGAATCACTCATAGGAAGCTTTGTAACCAACACAGTAAGTGTTTATGGCTGGCACGATGAAGAACTCTTATTAATCGGAGAAGAAGAGCGAACGGAACAAATTAACTGTACTTCAGGAGTTAATGATATACTAGGGATTCCTGAAGGTGTTGGAGAGAACCATTTGGTGTTAGAAGAAACTGAAATGGAATACTTTATTAGATTTCAGAACACGGGAAACACAGCAGCCGAACAGATAAAAGTAGTGACCTACTTAAATCCAGGTTTTGATAATTCCACTTTTGATTTAAAAACAAGTTCTCATTCTGTTAATACTACTATTTTTCCTTCAGGAAAAGTTGAGTTTCTATTTGAAGACATCAATCTACCAGACAGCATTACTAATGAACCAGAAAGTCACGGTTTGGTAAGTTTCACTATTGATTTTGATCCAACAATTACTCTTGGTGAAGAAGTGAATCAAACGGCTGAAATTTATTTTGACGAGAACTCTGCTATAATCACAAACACCACACTGCATACAATTCATGAGTGTGGCGGGGAGTCAGAATTTGAATCATCAGATAATAGTTTTTGTATTGGTGAAGAAGTAGTCTTAAATAGTACATATCCTAACCCTGAAATTTTAAATTTTAGCTGGATTACGCTTGGAGAGCAAATCGGTACAGACTCAATTTTGAGTACAACTTTTGACGGTCCACAAACTAGTCAAGTTGTTATCCTTTTAGGCCAAAATCCGCTATGTACAGAACAAGGCTCCCAAGTGTTCGATGTTTTTTATAATCCAGTAGTATTAATTAATCAAGAAGGATCTATTCTTTCTGTTAGTGATGGGGAATCATACCAATGGCTACTAAATGGAGAAATAATCGAAGAAGCTACTTCACAAACATTAGAAGCAGTTGAAGATGGAAATTACTCAGTAGAATTAACAAATGAAAACAACTGCACCTCTACATCTCCCGAAGTAATAGTGGTCAACATTACCGAAGTAGATAAAACTTCATTTATTTTATATCTGTCTCTTATACACATCTGACGCTGCCGACGAATAGAGAGGTG
>CAJXOV010000340.1 GCA_913057815.1 uncultured Flavobacteriales bacterium | reverse complement strand
CTCTCTATTCGTCGGCAGCGTCAGATGTGTATAAGAGACAGATGTTGAGATTTCATTTGTAGAAAATATAGTTGACGGAGGCTGTACCCCGACCATAATTAGAGAGTATATAGCTACAGATGGTTGTGGAAATTTCAGCTTATTTACTCAAGCAATTGATATAGTAGATGATGTCTCTCCGGTATTCGAAACCGATGTTGAAGATTTCACAGTGGTGTGTGGAGCTATAATCCCTCTTCCTGAAAATATAGTGGCAACTGATAACTGTTCAGATACAGTAGAGATAGATTTCACGGAAACTACTGAGGACGTTGATTGTAATTCTGTAATTACAAGAACATGGATAGCAACAGATGAATGTGATAATTTTTCGATTCTTACACAAACCATAATGATAATGGATACTGTGGCTCCTGAGATTTCTATTTGTCCAGATGAAATTCTAATTCCACTAAATGAAGATGGACTTTATGAAATTGAAGACTATTCCGATTTAATAGAAGCTGAAGATAACTGTACTGAAGAACTCAGTATTTCGCAAAGTTTAGAACCTAGTATTACCGATGATACCTCTATACAAAGTCTGACTATAACCATCCAAGATGAATGTGGAAACTCTGCTTCTTGTGATGTGGCTTTAATGTATGAAATCGGAGGAAATCTTATTGAGAAAAACCCGTTAGAGTTTAACCTTTTTCCTAACCCTTCAAATGGATCATTTACTATAGACCTTTTAGTACTTTCAGATGCTAAATTTAAAATTCACAACTCTTTGGGTCAAGAAGTAGCCCAGCTTAATTTAGTCAACGGAAAAAATGTTGTCAACTTAGAAAATCTTAATACAGGATTGTATATAGGTTATATCAGAGGAGAGGATGGAAATAAAACAGGAATAATTGAGCTGATCATTGAATAACGAATAACTTTCGTGCAAAAAAAAATTCCTATTAGATTATTCTCATTTGAAAAAAAGAAAAATAGTTCCATCGTTTCTTACTTCTATGAATCTACTTTGTGGATTCGTAGCTATTCTTATTAATGATCCTATTATTAGCTTTTACCTTGTGTTGGTTGGAATAACATTTGACTTTGTAGATGGATTTTCGGCTAGAGCATTAAAGGTTCCAAGCTTGTTTGGAAAAGAGCTTGACTCATTAGCTGATATGGTTTCTTTTGGAGTGGTTCCTGGGTTTCTATATTACCATCATATCCTGAAAGATGAAACTGATGTAGGATTTGAATTTTACTTTAAACTACTCATAGCTACTTTAATTCCTGTACTAGCTAGCTTAAGATTAGCTAAGTTTAATGTAAAAGACAGTGGAAAGATAGGATTTGCAGGTTTACCCAGTTCTGCAGCTGCCTTATTAATTATCAGTATCCCTTTTTTAGTTTACTCTGAAGATTTATTATTCATGAAGCTAGTAGCTATGGATTGGCTGGCTTTACTGCTTCCTATTCCATTTGCATTACTTATGGTTACTAATCTTTCTATGTTTAGCTTCAAAAGTTTTAAAGCTGGATTTAAAGGTAATATAGTCCAACTCATTTATGTGATTACTGTCGTTCTAATGGCCGTTTTGTTTGGCTGGTCGGCTCTTCCTTTAAGTATTTTTTGGTACGTAATTTTATCATTAGTTACTGTTCCTTTTTGGAAAGGGCAGTCTTAATTATTAATACAAAAACATTGAAATAGAGTTGACCAAGAACGAGTTTGCACCGCGAATAAACAACCTTTTAGATGAGGAGAAATAATTAAACTAGTTCTGTTCATTCTAAGTAATTCGAAATATTTACAGATATAGCCCAGAATTCAAACTGATAGGCGCATGTTTTCATCTGACATCCATCAAATAAAATATTACTCTTCATGTATTTAGTTCTTTCGGATCGAAAAAACAGCTCAATTGAAAGTTGTATTTTTGTTGGAAGTAGTATTCTAAAACATTAAACTTATTACATGAGAAATCTATCAATTCTAATCTTTTGTCTTCTAGCGTGGTGTGCTGTAAATGGCCAATCAGAAACTGAAATCCTAATAGCCGAAGGAATTGAACTTCATGATTTAGGCAAGTATAAAAAAGCTGTTTCAAAATATGATAAAGCTCTAAAAGAATCACCAAACGACATCGTAGCTTTAGCGGAAAAAGCACTCACGCTTACGGCTATGAAAGACTTTGAGTATTGTTTTCAAGTATGTGAAAAAGCAATTGAGACACACCCAAATTCGAGCTATTTAGATAACGTATTTACATGTTACGCTAATGCCTTAGATATGAGCGGACAACCTGAAAAAGCAATAAAAATTTACGAAAGAGGAATTGACAAATTTCCTAGTTACTATCACCTTTACTTCAATAAAGGTGTAACAGAAGCAGGAATAAATTTTATGGACGAAAGTTTACTTTCTTTTGAAATGGCTGTAAAATGCAACCCCAACCATGCTAGTTCTCATAATGCCATAAGTGCTGTTCAATCCGATAATGGAGCTAATGTCCCTTCTCTATTAGCGCTTTGTCGATTTTTTATTTTAGAGCCTACGAGTGAAAGGGCCCTAAACAATTTACCTCGAATAGATTATCTAATGAATGGAAACGTAACTAAAAATGGTAAAAAAGGATCTACAATAACTATAGATGTGGAATCACTTGATGAAAGCGATAAAAACGAAATTAGAGAAAATGATTTCAGTTCGACTGAATTAATTTTAAGCTTTTCAGGGTTGATGAACTTAGGACTGGAAGAACTGAAATTATCCGAAAGAGCTAAATTCCTCACTAATTTCAATGCCATTATTAATTCTCTAGAAGAAACTCAGGTAGGTCAGAAAGGATTCTATTGGGAGTACTACGCACCTTATTTCATAGAAATGCACGAGAAAGAATTTCTAGAAGCATTTTCTTATATGGTTTTTGCTACAGACCCAGATAAAGATTCTAAGAAATGGATAAAGCAAAATGAAGACGTTTTAGATAGTTTCTATAAGTGGGATAGTAATTATAAGTGGCCAACAAAATAGGCGCCTTAGACTGAACGTCTTAATATCTGAATCTCACCAACATGTTGCTATTTTCAAGATTAATTATTACAGGTTTTTGCTTCATAGCTAGTGTTCAATCTATAGCCCAAAGCAAGACTATCTCTATTTCCGAAGCTGAAGAAACTATCATACAAATGGATAAGATGAACGTTGGTTTTCTGTTCTTAGAAAATCCGTTCAGCGTTTATTCTGAATATGAAATTGAAGAAATCGATGTAACTGCCATTGGTGGAGTTCTAAAACAAGTTGAAGGAAACAAGTTTTCTATTTATTCAGATAGTTTAAGAACAACCACCATTCAAGTAAGAAGGAAGACAACAAATGGACAAGGAGTATTAATAGCTGAACAGAAAATCAGATTTAAACAAATTCCAAATCCTTATGGAAGTGTTGGTGGAAAGTATAGTCTAGACAAGACCATTACTACTGCCAAACTACAGACTGCAGTTGGCATGAGAGGAGTCATGATTAATTTTGATTACGACATGACTTTTAGCATAAACTCCTTCAGATGCGAAGTTATTTTTGAAAGTGGAATGTATAGAGACTGTCTCTTATACACATCTCCGAGCCCAC
>CAJXOV010000339.1 GCA_913057815.1 uncultured Flavobacteriales bacterium | reverse complement strand
AGAGAGGTCTCGTGGGCTCGGAGATGTGTATAAGAGACAGCAGCCATTCTCCATGGGGTTTATCACATTCTATTTCGAGTGTGTCTTTCTTGCTATTGATAGTAAGAATTTGTTTTTTCGAATTGAAAGAAACAGCTCCGCCTATCCAAGTGAGAATGAAACTCGGTTTCATTTCTCTATAATCAGCCATGGCCAAATAAGATTCTATCAGATCAGGAGGTAGACTTGTTTTTGGTACTTTATGATCGAACCATTCTTTTAACGGCCAGTCCAAGCACACTCCGTGCATGTAGTTATAAAGAGATTTTTTTAATCCATCAGAAAACAACTCATGCTGTGTTCCGGTGGGATCTTCATGAACCAAATCATTATTGGCAAACGAGCCTATGCTTTTGGTCATATTCTCCACCATAAAAGCATCAGGATTCATGCCTACAGGACTATGAGCCGTCATAGCGAATCTATGCCAGAAACCAGACTGCATCACATTGTTCTCAAACATTTGCCTAACTACTTCCAGAGAATCTATCGTTTCTTGTGCTGTTTGTGTAGGAAATCCATACATGAGATACGCATGAACCATAACCCCAGCTTTGTTGAAATTTTCATTCACTTTAGCTACTTGCTCCACAGTAACTCCTTTGGCTATTAATTCCAGTAACCTGTCAGAAGCCACTTCTAATCCACCCGATACTGCTATGCAACCTGATGCCGATAGCAATCGGCATAAGTCGTAGTGAAAGTTCTTTTCAAAACGAATGTTTGTCCACCAGCTCACCACTAATTTCCTTTTCAGAATTTCCAAAGCCACAGATTTCATAAGCGATGGTGGAGCCGCCTCATCTACAAAATGAAATCCTCTTTCTCCTGTTTGTTCTACCAATTCTTCCATTCGATCTACTATGGTGGCAGCAGAAGAACCCTCGTATAGCTTGATGTAGTCCAGTGAAATATCGCAGAACGTACATTTTCCCCAGTAACAGCCATGAGCCATAGTAAGCTTATTCCATCGGCCATCACTCCATAACCTGTGCATGGGATTAGTAAGCTGAATTATCGATAAATATTTTTTAAGAGGAAGCCCAGTATAATCAGGCGTTCCTACTTTTTCTTGCTTAATGTCAGGAGTCGTGTTCGCGTTGCAATAGCTCACTTCTCCATCTTCCAAAACGAACGTTCTCTTCAGCATTTCATTGGAAGCATCAGTCTCTAGATAATTCACCAAGTTCATCAACGGAGCTTCTCCATCATCCAAACAGATGAAATCTACATACTCGAAAACTCGTGCATCAGACAGGGAGCGTAATTCTGTGTTAGGAAAACCTCCTCCCATGGCTACCTTTATAGTTGGGTGGTTTCGTTTGAGCCATTTTCCGCATTGCAACGCTGCAAACAAATTCCCAGGAAAAGGAACTGAAAGACAAACTAAAGTAGGTGAAGATTCCTCAATTTCTCTCTCGAGAATCTCTAACATCATATCAGTGATGAAGCTAGGTTTTAACTGAAGTTCACTGTGTAACTCGTCAAAACTAGCTGCGGACATTCCTAGTCGTTCTGCATAGCGCGAGAATCCAAAATGAGGATCGACCAATTCTACTAGAAAATCACTTAAATCCTCCAGGTAGAGTGTGGCAATATGCCTGGCTTGGTCTCTGATTCCCATAGATCCGAAAGCCCATTCTAGGTCTTCTAGCTGTGAGAATTTAGAAGCTTCAGGAAGGAAATTACGCTCGCAGATAAAGTGTGCCAACGTGGGGTCGTTGTCTTGTAAAAATCCAATCACAGACTCTATGGTGTGGATGTAGTCGGAGCTTAAAGAAAATATCCGTTGAGCGTTTTCAGAACAGTTATTTATGTTTTTCTCTGCTTCTGAGAATAGCTTTTCTAAACCTCTTTTAGAGAACAGCTCTAGAATAGTTTCTATTCCTAAATCGAGTTGATGACTGGTGATTTCTTGTGTGTTCAGAAACCCTTTTATATAAGCCGTAGCCGGATAAGGAGTGTTTAACTGAGTAAACGGTGGGCTGATTAAAAGGAGGTTCTGTTTCACGCAGTGCAAGTTTAAGGTTTAATTATAAATTAATAATGATTAATTGTGAATGAGCGAGGTGCTGTGCGCCATTCTAATGCCAATTGATTATAAGTGGAGAATGGCATCAGATTGAATCCTTTGGGATAATTTTATGTTAGTTAATAAATGTAATCATTTACTTACTTTTATTCCGTTAATGATATTAATGTAAGTATATAAAGACAATTATTTAGTTTTATGTGTAATCATATAATAACATTATAGGCTATATCACGTATATTTGTAAGTATACAATTACATTATATGTTTTCAGAGTTACTTGAAGGAGAAATTATGCTAGAACTTGGTGCTAAAATAAAAGCACTTAGGAAAAGCCATAAATACACGCAGCAGCAGATGGGCGATTTAGTGGGAGTCACACGTCAGCACATTATAGATGTAGAAGCTGGCCGAGGGACTTCTCTTCTCATATTTATCAAGCTTCTTAAAGAATTCAGAAAAACGGATAAGCTTTTAGAAAACTTAGAGGCCATTACTATTTCTCCTAAAGAAATATTTCTCAAATCTAAAAAATGAGTTCAGCCAAAGTATCTATATGGAATCAAACCATAGGTTATCTCTATTGGGATACGCCTAACCAGCTGGCCATTTTTGAGGCTGATGATTCTTATGTGGATGCCTCATTTAATATAGCTCCGTTTATCCAGCCTAATAAAAGTAAACTTCTCAGCGGGGGTGATTTTCATAAAAAATTTAACGGGCTCATTCCTACGTTTAATGATTCCTTGCCTGATGCTTTCGGAAATACAGTTTTTTTAGAATGGATGGCTAAGAACAATATGAGCCAGTCTGAAATGAATCCTGTAGAGAGACTTTTGTATGTAGGAAAAAGAGGTGCTGGAGCTCTGGAATATGAAGTGGGAAAAGACATTCCTAATATTTCAGGGGAAGTCGATATAAACGAATTAGCCGGAATTTCTGATTTGATCATGAAACGAAAGTACCGGCAAGAAGATCATCTTCATGATCCAGAAGCCCTGAGGAATATTCTCACCATAGGTTCTTCCATTGGTGGGGCACAGGCTAAGATTTTACTAGCTGTAAATTTGGATGGAAAATTATTAGCGGGAGATGTAATGCATGCTGAACCAGTTAACTATTACATAGTCAAGTTAGATCATGATCCTGCCAATATTTGGGCGAGTGAAAAGAATTATGTAGAGTTGGTTTACAATCAAATGGCAGCCGAGGCTGGAGTACACGTGGCGGATTCTAAATTATTCGAGGTAGATGGAAAAGCACATTTTGCGAGCAAACGATTTGATAGGGTTAACAATCAGAAAACACATACTCAAACTGTAAATGCTCTTTCAGGATTTTATGGTAGAAATACTGAGTTTTCATACGAGCAGATATTTAGAATGATGGAATCATTCAAACTTCCCTATGAGGATTTTAAGCAATTTTTTCTCCAAATGGTATTTAATGTGGCGGCTTCCAATAGAGATGATCACACCAAGAATTTTTCATTTTTAATGAACTCAGATGGAAAATGGAAATTATCTCCTGCATATGATTTGACATATCC
>CAJXOV010000338.1 GCA_913057815.1 uncultured Flavobacteriales bacterium | reverse complement strand
GTCGGCAGCGTCAGATGTGTATAAGAGACAGGTACCACTTAATCTTTCCGGCATAGTTTACTTTAATTAATAATTCAAAAATTCTCGACCATGTGTAAAGTGTCAAAAATACACGGTTTGAATATAACCTAGCTTTTGTTGTGAAAAATATTTAATAAGTGTTATTTTTACACTAAGTATAAAATATAGTAATTAATGAAAAAAATTGCCGTGCTTACATCAGGAGGAGATGCTCCTGGAATGAATGCTGCCATTAGAGGTGTAGTAAGAACCTGTGTCTATAATGAGGTTGAATGTGTTGGCGTATTTCAAGGATATGACGGTTTAATTCAAGGAGATTTTAAAAGACTACATGTTCGTTCTGTTTCTAAAATTTTAGGTCGTGGCGGTACTATTCTTAAGTCGTCTAGAAGTGATGAATTTAGAACTGTAGAAGGAAGAAAGAAAGCTTTTATGGCGTTGCAACGCGAAAAAGTTGATGGCTTAATTGTGATAGGTGGAAACGGGACTTTTGCTGGAGCCCATGTGTTATATGAAGAACATGGATTTCCGGTAATAGGAGTGCCAGGAACTATAGATAACGATTTGTATGGCACAGATAATACAATTGGTTATGATACTGCCACTAACTCTGTGGTTGAAGCTGTTGATAAAATAAGAGATACCGCTAATAGTCACAATAGACTTTTCTTTGTGGAGGTTATGGGAAGAGATGCAGGTTTTATTGCATTAAGAGCGGGTATGGCTACCGGAGCTATAGCGGTTATGCTTCCTGAACAAAAACAAAGTATAGATGCGCTAATACAGGTGTTAGAGAAAGGAGCGGAGAGTAAAAAGACTAGCAGTATAGTAATAGTAGCAGAAGGTGACATGTTAGGTGGAGCTTATGAGATAGCTAAAAGAGTAAATGAGAAATACTCAGGTTATGATACTAAAGTAGCCGTTCTTGGCCATATTCAAAGAGGAGGAGCGCCTTCTGCTTGGGATAGAGTTTTGGCCAGTAGATTAGGGGTTTCATCAGTGGAAGGTTTAATGATGGGGAGAAAAGATGAAATGGTAGGAGTAATTAATGATCAAGAAACATTCACAGCATTAGAACAAGCTGTAACAATGAAGAAAATGCTGAATGTAGAAGAGTTAAGAATGTCAAAAATATTATCAATATAAAAATGGGAAAAACAAAAGTTGCCATCAATGGCTTTGGAAGAATAGGAAGATTGTCTCTAAGGACTTTATTAAATAAAAAAGACATAGATATAGTGGCTATAAATGACCTTACAGATGGTAAGACATTGGCTCACTTATTTAAATATGATTCAATTCAAGGATCATTTAACGGAGTAGTTAAATTCGAAGATAATACTCTACAAGTAGGTTCTGAGAAGATGAAAGTTTATGCAGAAAGAGATCCTGAAAATCTTCCTTGGAAAGAACTAGGAGTTGATATTGTAGTAGAATGTACTGGAATATTCAGAGATGAAGCTGGTGCTGGAAAACACATTACAGCAGGAGCCAGTAGAGTTGTAATTTCTGCTCCAGCTAAAGGCGATATTCCTACAGTAGTTTTAGGAGTAAATGAAGATATCATTACGGATGATATGAAGATAATTTCAAATGCCTCTTGTACTACAAATTGTTTAGCTCCAATGGCTAAAGTTTTGGATGATGCTTTTGGAATTGAAAAAGGATTCATTACCACAATTCACGCTTACACATCAGATCAAAATATTCAAGATGCTCCTCATTCAGATTTAAGAAGAGCTAGAGCTGCTGCTTTAAGTATGATTCCAACTACCACTGGTGCTGCTGTAGCAGTAGGTAAGGTGTTGCCTAAATTAAATGGAAAATTAGATGGTAATGCTGTTAGAGTTCCTACTCCAAGTGGTTCTATTACCGATTTTGTGGCAATTCTAAAGAAAGATGTTACTGTTAAAGAGGTGAATGATGTGATGAAAAAAGCTGCTGAAAATGAACTAAGTGGAATTTTAGAATATAACACGGATCCAATAGTATCAGTAGATATTGTAGGAAATACACATTCTTGTATATTTGACAGCGAATTCACAAATGTTCAGGGGAATATGGTGAAGGTATTAGGATGGTATGATAATGAAATGGGTTACGCTTCTAGAATAGGAGATTTAGTAGCTCGACTTGCTAAATAAAAATGAATTGATATGATTTTAATAGCTGATAGCGGGAGTACAAAAGCTGATTGGAGACTGATTGATAAGAATGGAAAGACTTTTAGTGATTTTTCAACTATGGGGTTTAATCCGTATTTCCATGATTCTAATCTAGTGGAGACTAAATTAAAGCAGTCTTCAGATGTTATGGACATAGCTGATTCTGTAGAGCATGTCTTTTTTTATGGAGCTGGGTGTAGTTCAGCTGCGCTAAATGTGATAATTCAAGAAGGATTAGAAAGAATATTTACAAATGCTCAGGTAGCAGTAGATCATGATTTAAATGCTTGTGCTTACTCTACTTATTATGGAGAGCCTGAAATTTCATGCATTTTAGGCACTGGGTCTAATAGCTGTTATTTCGATGGAGAATCAGTGTATGAAGAAATTCCCTCTTTAGCTTATATCTTAGGAGACGAGGGAAGTGGAAGTTTTTTCGGAAAGAAGTTAATTCAGGATTACTTTTACAAATTATTACCGGATGATATGGCCCAAGCTTTTCATACAGAGTTTAGGCTAACAGATAAAGAATTGGTAAGGAAAGTATATAACGAACCTAATGCGAATGTTTATCTGGCGAGTTTCATGAAATTCATTGGGAAGTTTAAGGATCACCCACATGTGAAAAATTGGATGGTGGATGGTTTTAGACACTTTCTCAAAATTCATGTAAAGTGTTTTGAAAACTGGTCCTCTGTTAAAGTTCATTTTATAGGGTCTGTTGCTTTTCATTTCCAAGAATATCTGGCTGAAGCATGTGAAAAAGAGAATGTCGATTTAGGAGAGGTTATTAAAAAACCAATAGATAATTTAGTGAGATATCATATAGAATATAAAATTCCACAACTTGTAAAAGCCTAAATAAATGGCAGAATTAAAAGCTTGTATCTTTGATATGGATGGAGTTATAGTGAACTCTGCAGAGTTTCACTTCCAAGCATGGAAAATGTTAGCTGAAGAATTAAGAATTAACCTTGATGATGATTTTGAAGTTCAATTGAAAGGCATTTCAAGGGTAGATTCATTAGAGAAAATTCTAGCTAAAGGTAATTTGGTGCTTGACAATGATACAAAACATTCTTTAATGCAAAAAAAGAATGATGAATATTTAGAAAGTATCAAAGGATTAAAACAACAGGATTTATTACCTGGGGTTCTTGATTTTTTAAACGAATGCAAGCTTAACGGAATTAAGATAGTCCTAGGGTCAAGTAGTAAGAATGCAGATATTATATTGGAAAAAACGGAAATAACTCATTTTTTCGATGAAATAATTGACGGTAATAAGGTGAAGTTTTCGAAGCCTGATCCTGAAGTTTTTCTAAAAGGAGCAGCTGGAGTTAATATTCAGCCTGAACATATAGTTGTATTCGAAGATGCTGTTAGTGGTGTGACTGTCTCTTATACACATCTCCGAGCCCACGAGACCTCTCTACATCTC
>CAJXOV010000337.1 GCA_913057815.1 uncultured Flavobacteriales bacterium | reverse complement strand
ACGCTGGAAAATTCTGCTATTTTTAATGGCGGTATTAATCGTGTTGGCAAGTCTTTCCTACTCCCAATTTATTTCAGGAGAAATTCAAGAACGGGAACGTCAAAAAGTTGAACTCTGGTCACAAGCCGTTAAAGAAAGAACAGCTCTCATAAATCTTACTGGAAATCTATTTGAAACACTGAAGAGTGAAGAACGATTAAAGGCTGACTTATGGGCCAAAGCCTTTATAGAGCTTAGCAATGCTTCTTTCGATGCTGACGTAAGTTACCTTTTCGAAGTGACCTTGAGCAACACCACTATTCCGGTACTTTTAGCTGATGAAAACGGAAAAATTATAAGCACAAAGAATTTACCAGAGGCATGTAAAGACTCTATTTGTTTGACTAAAACAATGAAGAGAATGGCCAATAGAAATCAGCCTATTGAAGTTTCTATTTCATCAAGTGTCAAACAATACTTGTACTATGAAGATAGCAAGATTTTCATTGAACTTCGTACTACTTTAGATAGACTGGTAACTACGTTCATTTCAGAAACTGTAGTTAATTCAGCCTCTGTTCCAGTAATTCTAACTGACAGCACAAAAACTAAGATCATTAATTTTGGAAGTATTGATTCTTCATTAGTTAGTACTCCTGAGCTTCTGATCCAGAAGGTCAATGCTATGGCTAGCGAAAATGAACCAATTGAAATTACAGTGATTGGAAAAGGAAAGCAATACATTTTCTACGAGGACTCTTACATTCTAAAGCTTCTTAAATATTTCCCTATTATTCAACTCTTACTCATAGGGTTATTTCTATTCGTGGCTTATATGATTTTTTCAACTTTTAGGAAAGCTGAACAGAATCAAGTATGGGTAGGTATGGCTAAAGAAACGGCACATCAGCTAGGAACACCACTATCTTCTCTGATGGCATGGATGACTTTACTAGAAGAAGAGAATATTGATGAAATGGTAATCACCGAAATGACTAAGGACATTACCAGGCTTAACACCGTTACAGATAGATTTTCTAAAATTGGTTCTGCTCCTGAACTTATAAAAGTAGATTTAAATGATATAGTAGGCTCTTCGGTAGATTATTTAAAAACTCGCCTTTCTAAAAAAGTAGAGTTTACATATGCTGGAGCAGAAAGCCCAGCAATGGTGAAAATATCCAAGCCTTTATTTAGTTGGGTTCTAGAAAACTTATTTAAAAATGCTGTGGACGCTATGGAAGGAGTAGGAAAACTGCACATTTCTATCTCAGAAGGAAGTAGAGGATGGAACCTGGATATTACAGACACCGGAAAAGGAATTAAT
This sequence comes from uncultured Flavobacteriales bacterium, assembly GCA_913057815.1. Taxonomy (GTDB): domain Bacteria; phylum Bacteroidota; class Bacteroidia; order Flavobacteriales_D; family Sanyastnellaceae; genus ASP10-05a. The sequence continues at coordinate 2,331 of CAJXOV010000337.1, read as the reverse complement.
AAAGCCAACTTTAAAACCGTTTTTGAACCTGGATTCACCACTAAAAAAAGAGGTTGGGGATTAGGTTTAAGTCTTACTAAAAGAATAGTAGAAGAGTACCACAACGGGAAAATTTATGTCCTTCACTCAGAGGCTGGACAGGGAACTACATTCAGAATAGTTATGCCTCTAGCATAATTTTTCATCTGCTTCATTATATCTTTGTTTGCATGAGAATACTTTTTTGCGTTGCAACGCTCATATTAAGTCTGCACATCAAAGCCCAACAATTCCAAGATGTTACAAATGATATAGGAGTGTTCTTTGTGCCTGCTCATCAAAGCCTTATGGGCGGTGGAGTAGTTTGGTTAGATTACAACAATGATAACGCTGAAGACTTATTCTTTACAGGATGCAGAACAAGAGACATTCTCTATAAAAACAATGGGGATGGTACATTCACTGACGTTACTACATCTGCAGGATTAGCTTTGACCGACTTTTTTAATTCAATGGGTGCTGTACAAGGGGACATAAATAATGATGGATTTCCTGATTTATTTATTACTACCTGGAAAGATGCGAATGGACAGGATCTTATAAGAAATGTGTTGTACTTGAATAACGGAAATGGCACTTTCACAGACATAAGTGTGCAAGCTGGGATAACAGAGGAGTCTTGGTCTACATCTGCCGTTATGTTAGATATTAACTTAGATGGATATTTAGATATATATGTCTTAAACTACATTTCAGAAACTGGATTTATCCTCGATGATTACGGGAATACCATAGGCTTCAGCCATGACTGTTTTGATAATTTTCTGTACATCAACAATGGTGATAACACATTTACTGAATCTGCTGAAATCTTCGGACTCCAAAGTGGGGGTTGTGGATTAGCTTTAAGCGCTTCAGATATTGACAAAGACGGAGACCCTGATATTCAAATAGCCAATGACTTTGGTGAGTTTATAACTCCTAATCAATTATTCATAAATAATTACCCTGAAATAGGTTTTACAGATGAAAGCGCGGCAAGTGGTTTCGACCTAGGAATGTACGGTATGGGAGTAGCAGTGGGAGACATTGACAACGATTTGGATCAAGATTTTTATGTTACTAACATGGGGAAGAATGGTCTTTTAACCAATGAAGAAAACGGAACAAGTTTCACTAATATTACTAATGACTCGGGCACCGCTAATACAGGAAATGATGAACTGCTCTATACTAGTTGGGGAGACGTTTTTATGGATGTAGACAATGATGGTTTCTTAGATTTATTCGTAGCTAATGGTCACATGTCTTCAGCTCCATTTATCCAAAATGTACAGGATGACCCAGATAAACTTTTTATGAATAATGGAGACAATACATTTTCCGATTCATCCGAAGAAAGCGGAGTTGATTACCGTGGAATTTGTAGAGGTTCGGCATATGGAGATTTTAATTCTGATGGCTATTTAGATATTGCTGTGAGCGGGATCCAAAATCCATTTTTTGGGAATTTTGAAGGAGTAAAAATTTATGAAAACCAAAACTCTTCTGGAAACTTTCTAGCCATGTCGTTAGAAGGAACTTTATCTAATAGAAGTGCTTTTGGAACTAAGGTCACTCTTTACTCAGGTACAGACTCTTTTTACAGAGAACTTCTAGGTGGAAGTAGTCACTTAAGTCAAAACCAATCGCTTATTCATTTTGGTTTAGGAGAATTACAAAGTATTGATTCGCTACGGATAGATTGGCCTAGTGGGTTAGTTGAAATTAAATATGACTGCGAAATAAACAGTTTCTCTCATGTAGTAGAAGATTTAGGAACAAGCATAATCGAAAGTGACTTAAAAAATAGATTCTCATTAAACCCTACTCTAATCCAAAGCGGTCAATCAATATTTCTAAAAATTCCTGAAAAAAATGGAACGCTTGAAATCTATTCATTAAGCGGAAAACTCGTCCTTAGATTAAACCTTAGTGAGTACGAAAATCAAGTTAGTTTAACTTTGAGTTGTGGCACGTACATAGCGAAGCTTAACACTGAAAAACAGCAATGGGTAGAAAAAATCCATATTACCAATTAATTCTCATTTCGTTTTTTCTGATTGGCTGTTTTATCAGTTCGGCTCAGAAAGATTCGTTGATATTAAGCGAAAAATTTGATTTATCTCGAAAGGAATTTACTCGTTCTATTGTTTCTTCAGATGATTTTCTGGTTACTGTTAACCAAGATGAAAAACCCTCAGAAATAGAGGTTTCAATTCTGAACAAAGAAACTTTAGAAACACTTCAAGAATTTAGCTGGACAAAAAAAGGATCAAAGTACATGGACCATGAAGTTAAAGTCATGGAATA
>CAJXOV010000336.1 GCA_913057815.1 uncultured Flavobacteriales bacterium | reverse complement strand
CAACTGCACCTCTACATCTCCCGAAGTAATAGTGGTCAACATTACCGAAATAGATAAAACTTCATTTATTTTATATCCCAACCCAGTTACATACCAGGCAACATTGGAAATGAACAGCTCTCATTCTAAAACAATTCAACTTTTGGATAGTAGAGGGAGTTTAATAAGAACTTGGAATACTTCAGACAAAAGGATAGAAATAGCAAAAAATGACCTCAGCACTGGGAACTATTTCTTGACCAAACAGGACGATGAATCTATAACTACGATTTCAATTATTATGGAGTAAACCTTCTGAAAGATTTACACTCATAATACTGCCCAACACTTGTGAGCTGAACAATCAAAGACATCTTAATCACTTAAATTCAGCTAGGGATATCCATCCTCAATACACATTTCGTAACCCTAACCATTCCAATACGTATTCAACACCTAATCTCTCTAGATTAAGGAAAATATGAAAACACTTACAACCGCACTTATGCTGCTTGCAGTATTATGTATCAACCAAGATGCTTACTCCCAGAGTAAATCTATCTCAAAAGACTTTGATGGCGATGGTTTTTTCTCATACGAACATGGAGGAACAGACTGCAACGACCTCAACTTTAGAATTAATCCTCAAGCTAAGCCCTCTACAGGAGGTACTGACAACAACTGTAACGGAATTGTAGATTATCAAGAAGTAGTCTTTAAGTATGGAGACATCAACCGATCTGAAAGAATAGACGTAGCCGATTTACGAATAGTTCTTATAGAATTCGGAGAAGATGGAGCCAGCGCAGCAGACATTAATCATGACAGAAAAGTAGATAGCAGCGATTTAGAACAAATGTTAGACACATACGATACTTTGACCTACGGTTTTTAGGCTAAACCGACCCCTAATCCAGATTCAGCCTAGGCTGAGGGATTAACATTAAACTTTCTAGCGCGCTTGTTAGAAAAAACAGACTAAAACTGCTCATACTTAGAGCGAAAATTGCCAATTTTGGGGAGCCTTGAGCTCCCTTTTTTTGATATATAAATCTGGTGCCGGTTCTGGAAAGACCTACACATTGACTCGCGAGTTTTTAAAGCTAGCGTTGCAATACGATTCTCCGTGGGCTTATAAACAAATCTTAGCCGTTACTTTCACTAAGAAAGCAGCCAATGAGATGAAAACCCGGATTCTGGAATGGCTACTTGAATTCGCAAATGAAGAAGATATTTCTTCCAATCAGAAGGCCAAAGATATTCTGGAAACTGTAGCCTGTTCTGCTGAAATATTGCAACGCAGAGCAGCCTTAATGCACGAACATATACTACATCATTATTCAGATTTCTCAGTTCAAACGATAGATAGTTTCGTACATAGAATTATAAAATCCTTTTCTAGAGACCTTAAACTTTCTACAGATTTTGAAGTGGAAATGGATGTAGAAAAAGTGGTAACAGAAGTAGTAGCTGGCCAGCTCCGAGACATGGGAGAAGACCAAGAACTTTCAGATACGCTGCAGAATTTTTTAGAATTCCAACTAGAAGAAGAAAAATCTACTCGACTAAAAACTGAATTAGTAGACTTTTTCAAAAATAACCTTGACGAAAAAGCCAATGCCAGTTTAGAAAAACTGTCTGCCAAGTCTTTTGACGATTTCAAAAAGGTGAGAAAAGAAATAACTGCTTTAGCTAATAAATTAAAAAAGGAAATAAAAGACAAACAATCTGCATTACAATCATCTGCTGCTCCAGTATTAGATGACATTACCAATCATTTGAAAAATTGGATAATCAACTCCAGCTTAGACAAATTCATCAACTACGGAAAAACACCGCTCACTTGTCTTGAAAAGGAGAATATATTCACTGGAAAAAAGCTAGAAAGTAGCGCAGAACATGACACAGCAAACTCATTAATTCTAACGGAACTTGATGGTTTACTTCCTCTTACAGATACCTATCTGGTGGTTTCTAAACTAGTTAAGAATTGCTATCTGCTAGCGCTTATTCAGGATTACAAACAGCGCTTCGATTTATATAAAGAAGAAAACAATTCTATTCTCATTTCTGATTTTACAGAGATTATTCAGTCCGTGGTAAAAGACAATCCTGCTCCGTTTATTTATGAGCGATTAGGAGAACGGTACCGATATTACTTGATAGATGAGTTTCAGGATACTTCGCTGACGCAATGGCAAAACTTCCTTCCTCTTATCACACACACCTTGGCTAAGGGGAATATGGCTATGATAGTGGGAGATAGCAAACAGGCCATTTACAGATGGAGAAACGGAGATTTTAAACTGTTTGCCGAGCTTCCAGAAATGGACTATGAACCCGATGATTACATTTCCAAAGAGGCCGAAGCTCAACTCAAATCGACTTCTCGTACAGAACAACTAGACACCAATTATAGATCATCGGCAGAAGTAGTAGAATTCAATAATCAATTCTTTACAGGTTTTGAAACTGCGCTTTCTGAAACCGGAAAAGCCATGTATGCTGGGGTTAGTCAAAAGCCAGCTATTAGAAAAGAAGATGGCTACGTAGAGTTTCAATTATTTGGAGCTAGAAAAGACGATAATGACCTTTTCTTAGACCGAATTTTAGAGATAATAAAAGAAGCTGAACAAAGAGATTTTGATCTTGGAGATATAGCCATTCTAGCCAGAAAGAATAAAAAACTGGCGGAGATAGCATCATTCCTCAGTCACTCAGGAGTGAAAACTAGCTCACAAGAAGGGCTTCTTCTTAAGCATAACCTGAAAGTAAGATTGGTGATGGGATTGCTTCATGCGGTAGCCTATCCTTTAGATGACTCTAACAACACCCAGTTGTTTACTCTCTTAGCAACTTGGAATGGAAAAGAAGCCGATCTCCTGCTTCATTCTTCAGATTTAGAACGATATACGACTGAAGAAAAGAGAAGTCATTTGCGAATTAGAATCTGGAATTACTTAGAAAAACTTATGGGGAAGGCCAATGCTGTAACCTGGAAAAGTGCTTCTGCATATGACGCTCTCTTAGGAATAGTGGCTTATCTAAAACTAGATTCTGAGCCTGATGATTACATAGAAACACTGCTTGATTTTTCATTTCATGCAGCTAGAAGAGGACAAAACTCCGTAAAGGAATTTTTAGAATTCTGGCAGGAACATGACAAGCTCAGCCTAAGCACTGCTGAGGATAAAAACAGCGTGAAGCTAATGACGGTTCATAAATCTAAAGGATTAGAATTTCCGGTAGTCATTTATGCCGAACCATTTTCACAAGGAAGATCTGGCCAAATATGGTATGATGTAGAAGGACTGGAAACACCAGTAGAACAAACAATTCATGGTGATGGAGGTTTCTTTAAGCAGAAACACCAAGGACTAAACACCAAGTTTGACTTAGTTAAATCTACGTCAGATCATGAAACATCAGAGAAGTTCATAGATGGGCTGAATATTCTTTATGTGGCCTTAACTAGAGCTAGTCAGAACTTATTTATTCTAGGGCTAACTGCTACTGACAAGCTAAAAGATCCAACTATATCAGTTTTCCAAAATGTATTTCAGCATGACTTAAAAACCGATGTTTTTAAAACGGGAATACTCACTAAAAAAAGAGAGTCGGAAGAAATTGATGATTTGGCAGTAGAAATTATTCCTAGCTCACTGAAATCCTTTG
>CAJXOV010000335.1 GCA_913057815.1 uncultured Flavobacteriales bacterium | reverse complement strand
CTAATTGATAATCGTTCAATGAAGTTAGGTTATTTTCTATTTCAAAATTTATAAATACACTGCCTGGGTTTGGATAAACATTGACTTTAAATTCTTCTTCTGGTTCTAGCTCTGCTGATCTGAATGAAAACTCATGGTCTCCTTCATAAGCGGGCGGAATAAACCAGCCTGATTCTTGAAAATCTAAGTAAGCAATAGCTTTTTTTCCCGCAGAGGTAAAGAAGTATTGCAACGCTAAATCTTTTAAAATAAGAATTTCTGCATCAGTAATTTGGTCAAAATCTCTGTTATCCATCAACATGTCTTTGCGCAGCTCATACCATACATAGTACTGCTCTAGCTCTGTTCTAATTACAGGATCTTTTATAAACATACGCTCGTCTAAGATAGCTAATCTATCATCTGCAGCAGCATAATTTCCGTTTTCTAATTCATACTCTACCATGAGCATGTCTGAAGCGGTAGTGTTCATGTTTTCTATAACACCATACACTTCGGAGCGGTCCGCTTCTTGCGCTTTGAGTAGATGTACCAGCCTATTTTCTGCGGTAAGCTTAATTGTACGAGCGTTTGATATTTTATGCTCTAGCTCTTTTCTAAGTGTAGCTTCTGAAGGGGCATTATAAATTAACTCTATCATATACTCAGGAAGAGGATTGGCTTTTTTCTGTAAGTATTTTAAAAACCGGTGGTCCTTGGCCAAGTGTGGGTTAGCTAGAAAAATATCTAGAGCCACTGGGTGTGGGAATACATCTGTTTTATCTGCTACATCATAAGCCACTTTAGAACTGATGTTAGGAGATTGATTTAGGAGTTTATCTCTCATGGCCCATACATCATCCGCCCAGGCGAAATCTACTTCATCTCTTAATGCGTCTGTATCTCCATCATCTATTAAGCTTACGTAAAGATATTCTGCCGTGTTTAGCTCAAGCGTGGCCATACCTATCTCATCCTCTTTATCTAATATTTCTTCATTAATAAATACGATATCCACATCATTATCTACAAGAGAGACAAAGTCAGAAGGACATAGATCATCTAATCCAATTTCTTCAGGATTTTCATCTGGTGTTATATTATTAAATAGAGTAGGTTCTTGAGATGGATTGAACCGGTAATTTACAGTACTCTGATTGGTTCCTCTATGATCGAATTGGAGATTGGTAGAAACATCATTTGGATCGGAAAGGGAGTTTCCTGTAGGGAGGAATCCAGGTTCTCCTAAAATGAATACTGGAACATTCTGCTCAGGTTTAATGGCTACTTCTAGATCTTCGAACCAGAGATCAAATCCAGCTACGGCAAAATCGAATTCATTACCGGAATTCTCATTACAGAGATAACGCAGTCCTATGGTTTCATCATCTGTTCCTACATTGGAACCATTGGCTAGGTTTCCGTACGTGAGGTTGGTGAGGTAATTCTTTCTTATAATATCTTCTTGTTTGATATCTCTGGCTCTGATTCCGATATTCTTAGTGAAAGGATTCATTAAATCACCAGATGCACCTGTTATGTTATTTTCCTGTACATCAATTACTCCACCTCCAATAACAACAATTCCTTCTTTGTAATCTAAATCTATATCTAACGGGTGCGGGTTCTCATTCTCTTCCACTATCACCATTAGTTCACCAACACTGATATTATTGCTAAAAATTTCTTGCCCTATGAGGCCCATGTTATAAATACCAGTTTGGCATCTTTTAATATCATTGTTATGTATAAGTATTTTCTCTCCAATTCCAGCTTTATGATGACAACTGATTCCTCTATCTAGGTTCTGAAATTCAGAATTACGAATTTGGAGTCTAGAATGGCTAGCTGAAACACCTATACCCAGTTCCTGAAAAGTGCCTTTATTAGTGTAATTATCATTTGAAAAATAGCAGTCATAAACAGAGAATCCCTTACAATCCGCCTCTTGAATACCTCCCCAGGTGGGCATTGAGTGATTCATAAAGATGAGGTCAAAACTATCATTTTTTATAAAATCACACCCTGTGATTGATCTGGTAGTCGAATTATAGAAATCATCAGGGTGTTCTACGTTTCTAAGAAAAACTCCACTAAGATTATTAATAAAGTCTGTGCCTAAACACCGTAGTTCCAATAAATCCTGATTTGAAGCACCAATTGCACCAATGGCCCTTATACCCTTAACCGCATTGGAAACTTCACCACCATTTAAAAACACATGAGATATGTCTCCTTGAGGCTCTATACGTATCCCTTCCCAAACACCACAAGAAGTGAATATACATCCATTAAATGTTATGTTAGCTCCCGCCTCTATAATAATAGATTTTCCTTCTGCCATACAAAAAGTAACATCATTAATAACACCTGACGTAGATGCACCTATGGTCAAATTGGTATTGAATTTATATGAATCATTCTGGTTTAATTGTTGTAATGTTAAATTATCTATATAATCAAATTCAGCATCTACTGTATTCTCTGGACATAGTTCTAAAATCGGTAAATAGATCTCCAGGTATTCTGTTGCAATACAACCAACCTGGTCAATGATGGCATAGTAACTTCCTGGTTCTAGATTGAAAGGATCCACAATCCCTCCACTTATGTTTATGTTACCAATCAATACTGGATCTTCCCCTGAGTTCGACCAAATTTCAACTGAATTTATAGCTACTTCATTTGCAATTTCCAAAGAGTATACAGAATTTAAACAATCTGGAGGTGTTAAAGATAATGTAGAGGCATGTGGATGTGAAAGAAAGAACTCCTTTGAATACGTACAGCCATAAGTGGTCGAAATGTCAACGAACAATCCTCCACAAGCACCTTCAAAAGTATCTCCTCCGGTGTATTCAGTCCAAGGACCTGAATCATCGTTTCTAGTTCTCCACCAGTATGCATCTGAAGTTAGTATTAAATTATCATTAATTAAAGTACTAGCTTGTACTACACCGATGCATGGCTCAGTACCTTCGCATACATTTCCGCTTATTTCGGTCAAAAAGATATCAACGTCAATTTCTGAAAGGATGATATTACTTACAGCTAACTCAGTAGCTCCTTGTGCATAGTTAGCAGCTCTTGAATCAGTACATCCAACTTGAGCTGATCTAACAATAAAATAACCGTCATTAACACACCCTCCGCTTGAAGTTAATTTGTATTCAACTAATACGTGTTGTCCATGATCTATAAAACCTGGATTTATAGCCATACTGACCATGTTATCCAACATCGTGAGATATATGGGATTGGCATTATCGAAGGGGTTTAATTCTTGGACAACTCCCGCTACGGTCCATTCTAAGTTACTTCCTGCAGGAACTGATAAAAAGTCACTCACTATATATTCATCATCCAAACCTAATCCTTCGGTAGATTCAGGTAGGAGTTGAAAAGTAGGTGAGTAAAAAGAAAAGTCCTCATAAGTTGACCCTTCAATGTCCGTAGAGGTACCTTCTGGTAAAATCCAATCTTCTACCAAATCGGTCAATTCATAAGTCACATTAATATCGCATGTGTTGACGGTAATGATGGTGCATACTGGTTCAGCTGTACAACCTTCATTATTTACAGTCACACAGAACTGAGGTAAAAAAATAGCGTCTCCAAATTCAGTCGTTTCTGTTCCGTTGTATGAAATTGCATCAGTACTGTCTCTTATACACATCTCCGAGCC
>CAJXOV010000334.1 GCA_913057815.1 uncultured Flavobacteriales bacterium | reverse complement strand
TAAGAGACAGACACCAATAAGCCGTTACATTTAGGTCACTTAAGAAATATTTTTCTTGGAAACTCTGTATCTAACATTCTAAAATCTATTGGACATAAGGTTTACAATGTTCAGATTATTAATGATCGAGGCATTCATATTTGTAAAAGTATGGTAGCATGGAAACTTTTTGCTAACGGAGAAACTCCAGAATCATCTGATCAAAAGGGAGACAAATTTGTAGGTAAGTATTATGTAAAATTTGATCAAGAATATAAAAAACAAATTCAAGATTTAATTTCTAGCGGAATTAGTGAAGAAGAGGCTGAAAAACAAGCTCCTATTTTATTACAGGCAAGAGAAACTCTGCAAAAATGGGAAACCAAAGATCCAGACACCCTAGCCTTATGGGAGATGATGAATGGATGGGTTTATAAAGGTTTTGAAAGTTCATATAAAACAATGGGGGTTTCTTTTGACAAGCTTTATTATGAATCTAACACTTACCTTAAAGGAAAAGATGAAGTTGACAAAGGCCTAGAAACAGGTGCTATGTTTAAAAAAGAAGATGGCTCCGTTTGGTGTGATCTTACAGACAAAGGCCTTGACCAAAAGTTAGTTCTTAGAGCAGATGGAACAGCTGTTTACATGACCCAAGATATAGGAACAGCAATTCTCCGGTTCCAAGAATTTGCTGGTTTGGATTATCAAATTTACACAGTTGGAAATGAGCAAGAATATCACTTTAAGGTTTTATTTTTAATCTTAGAAAAGTTAGGTTTTGCCCAGGCCAAGAACAATTATCACCTAAGCTACGGAATGGTGGAATTACCTGAAGGAAAAATGAAATCCCGAGAAGGAACAGTTGTAGATGCTGATGATATCATGTCTGAAATGATAGAGACCGCTAGATCTATAGCTGCTGAACAGGGAAAGCTTGATGGGTTAAATGAAGAGGAGAAAACATTGGCTTTTGACAACATCGGTATTGGTGCTTTAAAATACTTTTTATTAAAAGTGGATCCAAGAAAAGGGATGATGTTCAATCCTGCTGAGTCAATTGATTTCCAAGGAAACACTGGACCGTTCATACAATACACATACGTACGAAGTAAATCGGTTTTGAACAAATCTTCAAATGACCTCACTAACATCAATTTAGATCTATCACTTGCTGAATCAGAGAAAAATGTCATTAAGAGAATCTATGATTTCCCTACTATTTTAGAAGAATCAGCCAAATTATATAATCCAGGAATAGTGGCTAATTATATTTACGAATTAGTAAAAGATTATAATACTTTCTATCAAAATGTAAATATCCTAAAAGAAAAAGATGTTGAATTAGTAAATCTTAGACTTTCTTTCTCGAAGCTAACATCACAAGTTATAGAAACAGGAATGGGCTTATTAGGCATACAAATGCCTGATAGAATGTAAACTAAACCATTTCTGACATTTCACTTACTGCTAATATCATATCTTCTCTCAATTCTGAAGAAGCTGAAACTAAAGGTAATCTTACTACATCTGAGAAATCTGTGAGTATATTTTGCATACACTTTATTCCAGCAGGATTTCCTTCTCTAAAAAGTAAAGGTAAAAACCTCTGTGCTTCTAGGTCCAAAACATTTGCCTCTTTGAAACTCTCTGACAAAGCAGTATTTACTATTTGAGAACACAACTCAGGTAGAGCATTACCTAAAACCGAAATAACTCCCTTCCCTCCTGCTTCTATCACTGGAACTGTGACACTATCATCCCCACTATATACATCAAAACCAACTGGTGCTCTATTTATAATTTCTATGATTTGATCCAAGTCTCCACTAGCCTCTTTTACAGCCACTACTTTATCTACATCATTAGCTATTCTTATACATGTATCTGCCTCCACATTTGAACCTGTTCTTCCTGGTACATTATATAAAATGATAGGAAGCGGAGAAACCTCACCTAAAGCCACATAGTGCCTATATATACCTTCTTGAGTAGGTTTATTATAGCTAGGACTCGCTGATAAAAATGCAGAAACTCCTTTAGTTTTGAATTTTTTAAGCTCTTCACACAAGGCAGCGGTATTGTTTCCTCCCATTCCGTAAACCACAGGAACTCTATTAGAATTAAATTCTAGAACTTTATTTAATACATTCTCTTTTTCTTCCGAGCTCAAGGTAGGCGCTTCTCCTGTAGTTCCTAATACTACTAAAAAATCAACCCCTCCTTCTATAAGATCGTTAGTAAGCTTTTCCAAAGCTTTAAAATCTATTGATAAATCAACCTTAAATGGAGTAACCATAGCCACTCCTAATCCTTTTAATTCCATTTAATTAAAACTTAATTTTGACAAGTAATATTCTACCTGGTTTAAAAATTCTTCTTCACCACTAAATTCAGAGATTTCAATAATTAAATCCATAAACTCACTATAAGGCCTTCCTGCCCTTCCGACTTTAAAACTAGCATTAGACTCTGAGATCAAACAACTCAAAGGATGCGACTTTACTGAGCATAAATCTAACAAGATATCATAAGAGTTTAAATTGAGCCTTTCAATTATTTTATTTGGTCTTAAACGCCAGTTCAAATTATCTATACAGAAGTAGTCAAGTTCTTTCAAATGGCCCAAATAACCTGGCAACGATTCCTCTTGGTTTTCAGAATAAAAAACCACTAAAATTTCTCTAATTCCATACTCACCTTTCAAGTGTTGAACAAAATTCTTTAAAGCCCTATAATATGCTTCATCGGTATCTTTACATACTATTAAAACAGATGGATTATTATTTAAATTTTCACCTTTTTTTTCTCTAGCACTATTCTTTAACTTGGCTGGGAACCAACTACTAATCTTATATTTTAAAGTCAATTTGAGACTCATGTAGACTTTTCTATTTACCTGCAAAAATACTTCACAATAGTCACTACACTTATGATTTAATATAACTTGTTAAGTTAATTTTCGTTTAATCTGTAAAAGCACTCTAATGAAAACACTTCAACCCAATTGGTTTGCCGAAGGAGTTCTTGACGTAGAACATAAGAGATACATCCTATTAGGCTATCTTCAAGAAGTAGAAAGAGAATACAAACTCTCTCGAATATACCCTGCACTTGAAAATTTAGACTCAATAGTTATTTCTATGCTAGAATTTCGAGCCAAATGCGAAAGCTTGTCTAGTTCATTCCCTAAAAGCATTAAAAGTTTTAATGTACAATCATCTAAGATGATTTATGAAAGCAACATTCAAAGCACAGAATTGCTTGAAGTAATTTATGAAGTTCTTGAATACTCCATTCCTAAAATTGAAGAAAAGATAGAAGTTGGAAAAGAGATTTATTCATGTGTAGAAAAGCTAATCGTTATTGAACCATTAGGAGTATTACCCATATACAAAGACGAAGGATACTTTTTGATACAAAACAATTCAAAGACTGAAGTAGATATATTTTCATTTAAAATGTTCTTCCTAGAAGAAGGAAAAACTAATCGAGTTTTACAGACTAAATACTTAGGAAACATTAACCGAAGTTTATCCAACACTTTTTACAACATAAAAAACAAGCTAATAAAGGATTTCAAGCATTTACCAAATCCAGCTACTTTTATTATTACGAGTTCACTAAAGCTTCCATTTGAAGCTGTCTCTTATACACATCTCCGAGCCCACGAGACCTCTCTACAT
>CAJXOV010000333.1 GCA_913057815.1 uncultured Flavobacteriales bacterium | reverse complement strand
AGAGGTCTCGTGGGCTCGGAGATGTGTATAAGAGACAGCATTTTAGCTATAGCAGTTATATATCTATTTACTAAGATAGTTTCTGACGACTCACATGAATTGAATCCAGCTACTGAAGAAGTATCAAGTGATAATCCCGAAGAGCCAAGCTATCCTTCTATAGCTTTTGTAGATAACGACTCTCTTTCTTTAAATTATAATTTCAGAAAGGATAAGTCTAAAGTGCTAGAAAAGGCTGCTGCTGACGTTCAAGCCTTGGAGAATAAAATTACTATAGCACAAGAAGATTATTATGCAATTATGAATAAATCTCAAACCGGAGGTTTCACTTCGGATGCCGAAATAGCTGCTGCTGAAAAAAGAGTAATAAAGCTTCAGGAAGACGTTCCTTATTTACAGTCTCAAATGGAAAAAAGACTGAATAAACTAACTAGGCTAGAAAATGAGATAAATGATTCTTTGTACGCTAGATTATACAGACATGTAGCTGTTTACACTTCTGACAAGCCAATAGATGTAATAATGCTTTACACAAAAGGAATGACTGGGTTGTTTAATAACAATTCTCTAGATGTTACGGCTGAACTAGTAGATGGCCTCAACAAAGCTTACGAAGCAGAAAAACAAACTACAGAAGAGAAATAATGTCTATAGCACAATTAAAGCTTCAAGAAAATATAGCTGAATATGTCATCTATGTTTGGCAAATGCAGGATTTAATCAGATCTAGTTCCTTAGATACAAAGATTCTATTTAAAAAACTAGGATTAGACGACACTAACGACCCTCATTCTGAAGAAAGAAATTGGTTAGCTGGATTAACCGCTAGGATGAAAGATGAAGGGGTTGAAAAAAGTGGAAACACTACTGAGGTAAATAATATTTTGGCAGAACTCTTCTTTTTACACTCTACTCTTATAGACGTGTTAAAAGACAGCAAATACGTAGAGATTTATTCTAAAGCTGCTCCTCATATCAAAGGATTAATGGAAAAATCAGCTGGCAAAAAGAATATGATAGAGCACCTACTGATAGCATTATATGGTTGGTTAATTCTTAGAATACAGAAAAAAGAAATTAGTCCTGAAACTACAAGTGCCATGAGTTCTTTCTCAAAAACTATGGCGTACATAAGTGTCAAATACAAGGATATGAAGACAAGTGAAATTAACTCTGATTTAAACTAATTAAATCTTTTTTCGTTTTCATAACGTGTACTTTTAACAAAAAGTCCTTACTTTGTGGGTCACCAAATTTTTACAGTACTTAACTACGTTTAAAAACGTAGCGATATGACTGTTCCCCACATCTCGAAATTAACCGCTGAAAAACATGTGGTTAAACCTATATTCTTCGACTTAAACGATGATGAAAGTCTGACTAGTTTTCAAAATTTAGTTAAGACTTCACCTAATCTTATCGTTTCAAATCAGATTGAAAGTCAATTAATGGAGTTGATGAAAATCAATCATCCTAGAAAATCGATTACAACCGATGAAGCCCTCGAACTAGCAGAAAAACATGTGGGCCATTCTAATTTTATGACTTACGGAAACTGGGTTCACTACCCATGGCTAAACACCCTAGTTCACCTTCTACCAAAAGATGAATTTATCAAAACCAGAACCAGTAGAAACAACTATAAAATATCACCGGAAGAACAGACATTATTAGCTACGAAGAAAGTTGGTGTAATTGGCTTATCCGTAGGCCAAAGCATATCTGTAACTATGGCTATGGAACGTGTATTTGGAGTTATCAGAATAGCTGACTTTGATGAATTAGAACTAACTAACCTCAATAGAATAAGGGCAGGTGTTCATCAATTAGGAATCCCTAAAGTGGCATTGGTGGCAAGAGAAATAGCCGAAATAGATCCGTATTTAAAAGTTGAATGCTTTTGGGATGGAATCACTAAAGAAAACATAGATGATTTCCTTCTTAATAACGGAAAAATCGACTTAGTAGCCGATGAATGTGACACTATACACATTAAATTTTTAGCTAGAGACAAGTGTAAAAAACACCAAATTCCTGTAATCATGGATACCAGTGATCGTGGAATGCTGGATATAGAAAGGTTCGATTTAGAACCCAACAGAAGCTTATTTCATGGACTGGTGGATCATCTTGATATAGAAGCTTCAGAAACCCTTAAAACTACGGAAGAAAAAGTAGCTTATACTTTACCAATTATCGGTTTGGACAAGGCCAGCAAAAGAATAAAGGCTAGTATGTTAGAAATAGATGAAACTATTACTACATGGCCCCAGCTGTCAAGCGATGTTTCACTGGGAGGTGCTATTTCTACGAATGTAATACGAAGAATATTTCTGAACCAACTCACTAAATCAGGCCGTTATTATGTAGATACTAATTCTATTATTCCTGATTCTCCCCTGAGTCCTGCAGTAACTGGAACTAACGAGGCTACAAAAACAGCTCCTTTAGAAAAGTCTAATCTGAAAAACTTAGCTAAAAACTACATTTTAGACGCTAATAGGATCAGCCCTGAGATTTCTGATGAAAAAG
The DNA here is from genome assembly GCA_913057815.1 of uncultured Flavobacteriales bacterium. GTDB lineage: Bacteria > Bacteroidota > Bacteroidia > Flavobacteriales_D > Sanyastnellaceae > ASP10-05a. Next base: position 1,134 of record CAJXOV010000333.1, on the reverse strand, counting down.
AAATTCTCAAAAGTGCTCTTTATGCTCCTAGCGGTGCAAACTGTCAACCCTGGAAATGGCTCGTTTATGACAATGCTTATTTCTTGTTTCATGACAAGCACTATAGTGAATCCTTCAATGATTTTGAAGATTTAGCCTCATCCTTTTCTCTGGGATGTGCTACAGAAAATTTCATTCTGGCTTCTCATTCTCGAAATTATCGAGTAAAACTGAGCACTAGTCCTTTCGGAAATGAGCACCCTTTGAAAGCAGTTCTTCAAATATTTGATAAAGCTCATATTTCAGAGCAGTTAAGTGAAATTAAAAGCAAACACTTATCCAAATATATTTTTGACAGGCATACGAATAGAAAAAAAGGAATCCAAACTAACATTGCTTCCGGTGTCTTAAAGTCGCTATCAAGCGTTGCTCATGAAACTGAAGGAGCCAACCTCAGATTCATTCAATCAAATGAGGCTTTAAAAGAAATTGGACAATTAGTAGCTATGGCTGATAAAATCAAGATGCTAAATCCACAGTGTCATAAAGAATTATTTGAAAACGAAATTCGACTTACACCAGAAGAAAATTTCAAACACCGTGACGGGATCGATATTGATTTAGTAGATGTGAATTCATCTGAAAAAATTGGAATAGAATTATGCGCAGATCCTGAAGTAATGTCATTAATCAAAGAATGGAAACTTGGAGAAAGCCTGGGGAAGATGAGTAAAGAATTAGTTAATGCCTCCTCATCAGTGGGTTTTTTAACCATGAAAACAAATCATCCAGAAGATTTCTTTAATGCAGGAAGATCCATTGAAAAAACTTGGCTCAAAGCTACAGAACTCAACATTGCATTCCAGCCGATTACCATCCTCCCTTACTATTTCACAAGATTAATAAAAGGAAAAGGAGCTGGACTTTCCACTGATGAAAAGGACACATTGACACATATGTGGTTAAGATTTAATGCCCTTTTCCCAACTTCTGAAAATAACGGGTTAATATTTTTATTCAGATTATCGGAAGCGGCTAAGCCAACAAAACAATCACTAAGAAGATCTTTCAATGACATCGTACACTTTCAAAAATAAAGCGAATCCTTATAAAATAGTAGCATTTAGAGCTACAGCTGTCTCTTATACACATCTC
>CAJXOV010000332.1 GCA_913057815.1 uncultured Flavobacteriales bacterium | reverse complement strand
ACACCTCTCTATTCGTCGGCAGCGTCAGATGTGTATAAGAGACAGGTATTGGCATTAAACGAGTTAAAAACAATATTAAAATCTTCTGGTGAGAACTTTAAAAAAGCAGACCACTAGATCACGAAATAAAAATTAGAACATGGCAAGAAAAGTCTTTCATGCAATGTATGACGATGATGATAAGCTGAAAGTAGCAGCTCAACTCATCGTTGACAAAGGTATAAGAGTAAAGGAGGTGTTTTCACCATTCCCTATACATGGAATAGATCCTATTATAGGAGTGAAAAGAACGCGTTTGGCTATCTGTGCATTTATGTATGCATTAACAGGTACTTCACTAGCTCTTTTAGGAATGTGGTATTTCATGATTAGTGATTGGCCTATGAATATTGGTGGTAAACCAAGTCAGAGCTTAATTGATAATGTTACTTCATTCTTACCCGTAACTTTTGAGTTCAGTGTTCTATGCGGAGCTCATGGAATGTCCATTACTTATTTATTAAGAAACGGAACAGTACCGGGAATGATAGCAGATAATCCTCACCCTAGATCTACAAATGATAGATTTATAATGGAGGTAACTACAGATGAAAATAGTTCAATGTCGGCTGAAGAGATATCTCAATTGATTTCTTCTACTAGTCCTGAAGAATTAAGCGAAAAAGAATATTAATCACATGAAAAAGACACAGTTATTTATAGCAGCTATCGTTTCTCTTTGTTTCGCTTCATGTGTAACAGATTCGAATAGTCCAGGATTGGAATATATGCCGGATATGTATCGTTCACCAGCTATTGAAGCGTATGTAGATTATGGGTTTGATGAATTTAAGCCTGGAATGACAGCTGACAGTGCTAAGATGATGAGACTGCAGCAGTCGGTAAGAATTCCTGTAGTAGGAACTATCCCTTATAAAGGAGCAGATCAATTGGCATATAACGCACCTTATCCTTATCCTAATACTGAAGCAGGATATGAAGCGGCAGGTTTGAATTTTAAAAGCCCATTAGCCACTTCACCTGAAAGTACAGCTGCAGGTCAGGCGCTTTTTGAAAAATTTTGTATTCAATGCCATGGAGCAGAAGGAGCAGGAGACGGAAGTATAACACAGAAGTCTGGAGGAAAATATCCAGTAGTTCCTTCATACGAATCTAGAAAAGGATTGGCAGAAGGAAAAATTTTCCATACTATAACTTATGGAAAGGGATTGATGGGATCACATGCTTACTTTTTGGACCAAAAAGAAAGATGGCAAGTAGTTCAATATGTAAAAGAGCTTATGGGAGACGGACCAGAAGTGAATGAGACAAGTGAAGAAGTATCTACTGAAGAAGAATCCTTAGTGGTAGAAACAGTAGGTCATTAATTATAAAGAATTCAAAGACAAAGAAGCATGAATTTTGTTTTTTCTAAAAGAGCCAAGATCACTACTATAGTATTAATGCTAATAGGAGTAATTGGTATTGTTGGTGGTTACATTAATACTGCTAGTCAAGTCGGTGAGGTAATTCACGGTCATGTAGTAACTATGCAGGAGTTTTGGGCTAACTTATTAGTTTGTGGGTTCTATTTCTTCGCTATAGCTATGGGAGGTTTATTCTTTTATGCGTTGCAATATGCTGCTGAAGTAGGGTGGACATCACAATTAAAGAGAGTATTTGAAGGAATCTTTCATAGAAATATTCCTGTGTTTTCTTTGGTACTTGTCATTGTGTTTTTAGCTGCTACATTTCACCTGAATCACATTTATCACTGGATGGATGCTACAGCTTATTCTGAGTATATTATTCCAGCTGAAGGTGATCATGGTCATGCTGTTGCTGCTGAAGCTACAGATGAAGGTGCTGTTCTAAATTTAGGAGTAGACAAAATTATTAAGAATAAAAGAGCATACTTGAATCAGGGTTTTTGGTGGGCTAGAACGCTTGTGTACTTGGGCGTGTTTATTTGGTTTGGAAATTGGTTTAGGAAAAAATCATTAGAAGAGGATGAGTTAGAGGGAACTAGTTTGCATATAAAAATGTTCAAACGTTCGGCTATTTTCTTAGTGTTGTTTGCTGTTTTCTCATCCACTCTTTCTTGGGATTGGTTAATGTCAATAGATACGCATTGGTTTAGTACAATGTATGGTTGGTATGTGTTCTCAGGAATGTGGGTTACATTCATGATTTTTGCAACGCTAGCTACGCTTTACTTAAGAGACAAAGGATACTTACCTAAGATCAATGACTCTCATATTCATGATATGGGAAAATGGATGTTCGCCATTAGTATGCTTTGGAGTTATTTAGGACTGTGTCAGTTCCTTCTTATTTGGTATGCTAATATTGGTGAAGAGGTAATTTACTATCAGCAGAGATTCGAGGATTATTCGATGCCACTTATAGTAATGTGTGTGGTGAATTTTGTAGTGCCATTCTTAGTACTAATAGCACGTGATGCTAAAAGAAATCCAGTTTTCTTAAGATTAGCTGGAGGATTAATATTGATTGGTCATTATGTAGATGTATACTTGTTAGTAATGCCTGGAACAATGCATGGGCACTCAGAATATTCTTGGTGGCAGCCGATGATGTTCTTAGGATTCCTTGGACTGTTTGTTTATTTAATGATGAATTCATTCACTAAGGCGGCTATGGTTCCAGTGAACCATCCATTTATTGATGAAAGTGAGCATCACCATATTTAATGTTTAAAGAATAGAAAGAAAAGATATGTTTAGTCTTCTAGTATTAATAACGATAGTTCTTGGTGTAATAGCTGCTGTGCAGCTTAGTAAAGTATACCAATTGGCAGCTAAGCTGAGAAACCACCGTGAGGAGGATATTTCACTAGCTGATAATAAAATGAATGCATGGCTGATGCTTGTATGGATGATAGTCTCTTTTGCGACTGTAATCTATTTTTACATAGCATATGGTGATTTTTTACCAGAGTCTGCCTCTGAACATGGTAAGGATATAGATATGCTGTTTACAGTAAACATTGTCATTATTACCATTGTTTTCTTCATTGTACATTTCTTCTTGTTTTACTTTGCTTGGAAGTACTACTATAGAGAAGATAGAAAGGCTTTCTTTTTTGCGCATTCTACTAAGTTGGAAATGATTTGGACAGTAATACCGTCTATTGTATTAGCGTTCATAATAATCTTCGGATTAAGAATTTGGAATGACATCACAGCAGATACTATTTCTGAGAATCCGATTCAGGTAGAAGTTTATTCAAAGCAATTTGACTGGACTATGAGATATCCTGGTGCTGATAAGGAATTAGGATTTTCTAATTACAATCTTATATCTGGAACTAATCCACTAGGAATAGTGAGTGATGATTTGATTGATGCTAAGTTATTAGAACTAGATGAAGAAATAGCTGGTATTCAAGAAAAACTAGAGATTCAAGGAGACTTTTTACCTCCATCACAAAAAGATGAGTTAGAGGACAAAGTATATAGATTACAGCGTCATAAATTAAGGATCAATGATGTCAGCATGTCTAAGCAAGCGGCATCTGGTGAGTTTAAGGCTGGAAAAGATGATAAACTTGTAAAAGGAGAATTACACCTACCTGTAGGTAGAGAAGTGGAGTTTGTTTTTAATTCAAGGGATGTTATACATTCAGCTTACCTGTCTCTTATACACATCTGACGCTGCCGACGAATAGAGAGG
>CAJXOV010000331.1 GCA_913057815.1 uncultured Flavobacteriales bacterium | reverse complement strand
CGAGATGTAGAGAGGTCTCGTGGGCTCGGAGATGTGTATAAGAGACAGGACTACTGTAGGGACAGAAAAACTAGATATTGAAAGCCTTTACGTTGGTCAATAAAAACAAGTTAGTTGCTGAAACTTTTGATAGAATTCCTGCTCTCAGAAAAGTTTAGTTAATCTTAAACTCAGTTCTTCTGTTAGCTGCTCTTCCTGTTTCAGAATCATTAGACTCTAAAGGAGCAGTTTCACCATACCCTTTAGCGCTTACTCTATCCTCGCTAATTCCTGATCCTATAATAAATTTGGTTACTGATTCTGCTCTGTTTCTAGAGAGTGCCAAGTTATCCTCTACAGAACCAACATTATCTGTATGCCCTCCTATTTCAATGGCCAAATCAGGGTTCAAATTCATAAAAGAGACCAATCTACCTAACTCAATTTTAGAGCTTTCTTTCAATTCATAACTATCTGTATCAAAGAATACATTCTGCAAAACCACGGCATTTCCAGCTTTGATTTTCTTTAAGGGAATGTTTAATGCGTAAGGTTCTGAAATGTCCTTGTCGTTTAATTTAAAATTCTCTGAATGAAACATATATCCTTCTCTGCTAACATTGGCCATATATTCTTTTCCTACTGGAAGCGGAATTAAAAAATCTCCAGAAACATCGCTGGTTCCAACAGCTACTGATTTACCCGTTTCTAAATCTATCAACTCAAAAGAGGCATCCAATGGTCTTAAATTCTTAGCATCATAGATTAATCCATTGGCATATGTCACAGGCTGTGGTTTCACATTATCAGGAAGTTCAAAATGATACAAATCTAAATCACCGTAACCGCCTTCTCTATCACTGGCAAAAACGGCTAACTTCCCACTAGAAGAAACAAGCAAACTGTTTTCGTCACCCGAAGTATTTATGGGATAACCCAAATTAATCGGTTCTCCCCAGCTTCCATCAGGATTTTTTCTAGAAACGAATAAGTCTAAACCACCCATTCCTGGATGTCCGTCTGAAGCAAAATACAACGACTCTCCATCCGGATGGATAAAAACAGACTCCTCTACTTGAGGAGTATTTATTAACCCTGGAACTTTAGCAGGATTTGTCCAAGTTCCTCTTTCAGTTAACTCAGTAAACCATATATCCTGATGAGAAATTCCTTTTCCTGATCTTTTTCCTCTGACGAAATAGAGTGTTTTTCCATCCGCAGAAAATGAAGGCTGTGACTCCCAAACTCCAGAATTCACCTTTCCTCCAATGTTCATGGCCTCTGTCCAATTCTTTCCTTCTTTATATGCATAGAAAATGTCACAAGAACCAAAGCCTGTTCTTCCGGCTCCATAATCATCAAACAACTGGCAGGCCGTAAAAAACAACAGTTTCCCACTAGCAGAATAACTAGGAGCTCCTTCATTCATTAATGTATTTACACCTCTTAAATTCTGAGCTTTAGACCATGACTCTCCATTTTTATCACTTACATAAAAATCTTCATGGACTCCATTAAAAGCATTAGCATCCTCTATTCTCCGTGTAAAAAGCATTTCTTTTTCATCAACTGTAATGGTTGGATAGTACTCTGGATACTTAGTATTCACTTCAGGCCCAAAATTTATAGGCTCAAATGCTACAGGATTTAGCATGGCCTCTCTAGCAAAAAAACAGTTTCTTAAAGAGCGGGTAGCTCTATCTACCATTGGAGAATGAGGAGGATTTGATTGATTATAAATATTGAAATTTTTAATGGCAGAATCGTAATCTGATTCACTTACGTTAATCTCACCTAAGTAAAAATATGCTGCCATGTACTTTCTAGGTTCTATGGATATGGCTTTTTGTATTTGAGTTTTTGCACTCTTCAGATCATTCCGTTCTAGATATAACTCAGACAACACAATGTAAGCATCAGTAAAATTCTCATCTTTTTCTATGGCCTGCTTAAACAGCGATTCAGCTTCTTCGTAATCTTTTAGAGTTAGAGCCGATGTAGCCTCTTCAAAAAGTTTTATTGCTTTTTTATTCTCCGTAGATAAGTCTTTATTCCTGCCTTGAGCTTGAATCGAAAAGCTCATTAAAATAGCCACAGCGGCCATAACTATATATTTCATCGAGTAAATTTCTTTGTTTTAAAACGGTACTTTTTTAAGAATGATTACAAATTCCTATCCAAACATCCGTGTCTTTTATAAAATTCGTGGTTTTAGTGCGTTGCAACGCAAAAAATAATTCTATTTGTACTATTCTTTCTGTGAATAAAGATGACGAGAATAGGACTTATATCGGACACACATAGTTACATAGATGACCGCATTCTGCATTACTTCGATGAAGTAGATGAAATATGGCATGCTGGTGATATTGGCTCTATGGAAGTCTTAGAAAAACTAGAGGCACATAAACCTACCAGAGCAGTTTATGGAAATATAGACAACGCTCAAATTAGAAGTGCTACTGAACACATTCACAGAATAACACTGGAAGGAGTGAATTTTTGGATGATTCATATCGGTGGGAGACCTGGGAAGTATTCAAAAGGAATTCACGAACAACTAGTACTGGAAAGGCCTGGTGTTTTTATCTGTGGACACAGTCACATCTGTAAAGTACAACAGGATTCGAGATATAAACTGCTTTACATGAACCCTGGAGCTGCAGGAATTCAAGGATTTCACAAAATGAGAACTATGCTGAGATTTTGCGTTCATGACGGAAAACTAAGCGACTTAGAGGTAATTGAGCTAGGGCTAAGAGGAGAAAATTAGTATCCATAACTCTCTAAATCCGGAATCATTTTCACAGCTGATGACTCCCAATCCGGAGTTACTTCAGACCAATCAGAATATCCTTTTAAATCTTCTAGATTAGTTTTCTTTTTGTCCGTTAGAAATGGTCCCGAACAACCCAAATACTCATCTTTCTGGCCGTCATATTCCCATCCAAATGAAAACACGGCATAATCAAGATTATTATAGTTGATTTTACCTTTATAATTTATAAAATCAGGTTCTCCGTCATCACTGATGTAACTATAAAAAGCCGATTCAGCTAAATATTCAAAAGAAGTGTACTTGTCGTCTAGCTCATCTGTCCTCCCTGCTCTATTATAGGCTTTAACCAATGTCCAACTTGAGTAATTCTCTGACAACAGATGCTTTAACTCTTTCTTGTTGATTTTGTAATTATTCCTGATTCTAACTGCAGTAGCTAATGCTCTTAGATAATTTGGGTAGTCATTTTTTCTAAAAGCATCAGAAAATTCATCAGAAAACTCCTTTACATCTATTTCCTTAAGCAGATTTAAATAACCTAACAAATCAGGACTATAATAGTATTCATCTTCTTTAAACTTCACTTTGGAGTCTTCTAAAGTAGCATTGGCATTTTTCAACAATTCTGATAAAACACTTTGAACCTGCTTTGCTAGAGCAGGTTTATTTTCCTTTAATAGATTGACAGAAAATTGTAGAACAGCACTCCTGTATGATTCATACTTCATAAGAGTTATCAATTCATCATAATACTCAGAGACCAGAGGAATACTATCATAGAATGGACTAAGAACAGAATAGGCATAGTTAACTTTCTCTGGCGGAGACGAAAAAAGCAAATTAAAATACTCTTCACCTACTTTTATGCTATCACTTGAGTTCATACAACTCAAAATATGTTCTTTAATCTGATCAGAAG
>CAJXOV010000330.1 GCA_913057815.1 uncultured Flavobacteriales bacterium | reverse complement strand
CTACACCTCTCTATTCGTCGGCAGCGTCAGATGTGTATAAGAGACAGGTACAGAATTTAAGTTATAGATGATGGTCTTAGGTTTTGTTGGTAAACGGATTTAGCTTGTTTTAATTGTTTTTAAGAATAAAGAGGTTTTGGAAATTCACAACCTTAAGGCTAGATTCTTAAGCTAATAGATTTACTTACCAACCATCGACTCTACCAACTCTTTCTCATCTATAATACTCCAACTATGCGGGTGTCTTTCTCCGTTGGCTCTAAATCCTCTATTAAGCGTTTGAATATATTCAACCTTATCTTTTCCATAGAGTCGTTCCAAGTCTTCAGCTAGTTGTTGTATGTAACATGCATTCATATTTTCATATTCTGCTTGCCTGTTTTCTTTCCACCACAGCGTGTCCGGCTCAGAATACAACCTGATGTTTACCCCCTTTAAGTTTGAAATATTCCTATTGGACTTGGTCTTAGATAAATATGGAGACTTATCCTCAAAATTCACTAAAGACGTATCTCCTACTCCAAAATCCGTTTCACTTGTTTGTACTATCCAATTGGCTTCTTGCACCGCTACAGGTGAAAAATTCTTCTTTAATGTGAGTTGGGCATTTTCATACAATGCGTATAAATCAATTGGTGAATCTGCTATGAATAATCCTTTTGGTTGGATGGAAGATTCTGAGGATTTCAAATAATCAGTCAATAAAAAGGAAACATTACCTCCACTTGAGAATCCACCCATATATGTGTTATCTGTATCTGTTTTGTTCTCCTTCACAGCTGTGGCTATGATTCTCTCTAAATTCATTTTTTCAGTATCAGTAAGCCATAGACGCTGATTAAAGTTCATAAGCAGCACCGAAACATTATGCGCAAATGCAATGTCCATTATATTGAACTCTGTTCTAGTATTCTCTGCATTACATGGATAACAAGGAAATAGGATAAGAAAACCTTCCTGACTAGAGGTTTTCACTAATTCATAGTCTTCTGTAATTACACTAATATGATCGGTATTTGATGGTGCTCCTTCAGTTTTCGGAACTAGACTTTCGGAGCATGCTCCTAGGAAAAACAGAAGGGAGATAATTAGTAGGCGGTTCATATGAGGTTGGGATTTTGAAACTATCTTACTCCTTTAACAATCGAATTATTGCTTTCTTGTCTTCTGATATGATTGTCAATATGTAAACACCAGCAGGCTCTTCGAGTAAAAGGTTTAAACGCTGGCTCTTTTTAAACTGTTTAGACTGGACGAGTTCTCCATTGAGTCCTGTAATATTAGCTATTACAGACATATGTTCTGCCCCTAAATCAATTGAAAAATTACCATTTGTAGGATTAGGGTAAACCTGAAGTTTATCTCCAAAATCATTTTCAACTACTCCTGAAGTAGAATACACAACAGATAAATCGTCAACCCATAATTTTGTATTTGAACTGGCATCACCAATATTAGTGCTGGCCATAGCTATCATTAAAATGTAACTCGGTAAAGATTCATTTTCATAAGTAAAAGGCACTGAAAAACGAGTCCATAGGTTGGTATCACCATTAGGCAAGTCATAGATTGCTTGACCAGTAATAAATGGCTCAGAACTGCCTTCGTCAGGAATTTCAACATCAAAATCACCATGAAGAATCGCTTGTATTCTGCCTATATCTGTGCCTTCCTGTGTGAACTTATACCATCCCACTAAGCTATCAGGCCTTCCTGTAAAAGGATAATTGAAATCAGGATCGGATGTTATGGTATGTATATAACCATCTGTTGCATCTACAGAAGGCACTTCTATTTTCCCAGTAGTAGCAGTCGCATTTACCACTACTCCGAAAATAGCATTATTCTGAAGCTTCAAACAGTAAGTTCCTGAATGAACTCCTGATGTTTCTTGAAAACAGGTTTGTGGACCTAAGTTAGCAAAACCTCCACCCGTTTTATTACCGTTCCAGTAAGTCGGTTCTTCAGTATTGGATCCTTGGTTTTGCCAATTCTCAAACCCACCATTGGGTAGCGTTTCTTGGGCGTCAGTAATAACGAATATGCTTAAAATGAAGAGGGAAGTTATGAAGAAGCTTTTTATCATATAGTATAAATCAATTTAACACTTTGTTGGCACACATGTAAATATAGCATTTATCAAAAAGTCATTAAACTTATGAAAGCGTATCTTTCTTTTTCCCTGCTAATATTAGATTGCACGGCAAAAAAACCAACAGAATACAAGGTTCTAAAACAAAAATGGCCAAGGAAAATTCCCTGACCATTTTAAGTTTCGCTTTTTTATAAATTAGAATTAACTAATCTCAGTAACCAAATCTTCTCTGCTTTTTCTAACCTTAGGGAGATTAACCAACCAATCATTTTCTGAATCTCTATAACCTACAGGAAGCATTACGCAACTTTTTAGTCCTTTACCTCCAAGTCCTAGAATCTTATCTACTTCTGCAGGATTAAAACCTTCTAAAGGTGTAGCATCTACTCCTTCAAATGCTGCTGCGGCTATGGCTTGAGAAAATGCTATGTACGCTTGTTTGGCAGCATGATTGAAGTTTTCTTCTGCTGGTTTTTGAGGATAGCTGCCCAATAACATCTGTCTGTAATTCTCCCAACCTTCATTTTCGAATCCTCGAACAGTATTGGTCAAATCAAACATTTTATTGATTCTGTCTGCTGTGTAAGTATCCCAAGCAGCGAACACAAACAAGTGAGAACAATCCGTAATCACAGATTGATTCCAAGCTACTGGTTTGATCTTCTCTTTTACTTCTTGGTTTGTAATCACTATCACCTCGAATGGCTGTAACCCGCTAGATGTAGGAGCCAATGAAATAGCTTCTATGATATTATCTATCTTTTCTTGAGGAACTTTTTGGCCATTCATAGCCTTAGCAGCATAACGCCACTTTAATTTATCTAATAACTCCATTTTTTAATTTAATTCTTTTAATAATGTCTCTGCTGCCAACTTCCCCAATTCATTTGAAGCCAAAGGGCTAGCGCCTGTTATAAGTTTTCTATCAACACAAACCGTTTTATCAGATTTAGTGTTCATTAAAGTAGCACTTAAACTCTTTAGCTTCTCACTTAAACCCCACGGCATGTGCCCTGGCAGGTATCCTATCATAGGCGTTTGTTTGTCTACAGAATCTGGGAAAACAGCCATGTTATACCCTTTGTAAATGAATTCTTTTTTCTCTATCATAGTAGCTAGTAAAGAACCCGGTCCATGACAAAGTGTAATGGTAAACAGTCCATTCTCATGTGCCCAATTCAATGTTTTTCCTACGTTTTTATCTTCAGGAATTCCAAGCATAGCTCCATGTCCTCCAGGAACAAATACCGCTGCATAAGCCGCTGACTCTTGGAATGAACTAGTGGTAAAATCTGCGAGTTTCCCAGGCTTTCCGAAGCTTGATTTTAACTCGTTATAAATGGATTTTACGTGGTCATCTTTTTCTGGGAATGCCCACATTTCAAAAACAACAGGCTTCCCTGTAGGTGTTACTATTTCAAAGTCAAAACCAGCATTCTTCAAGTGAAGCATAGGAACCAAAGCTTCAATTGGGTGATTCCCTGTAGAAAAAAGCTTTCCGTTCTGCATTTTCATGTTTTTATTCTCTGTGAAAATGACAAGGATTTTTTTCTTTTTACCCGTGTATTTCTGATAGGTAATATTC
>CAJXOV010000329.1 GCA_913057815.1 uncultured Flavobacteriales bacterium | reverse complement strand
TTGACTTGTTGGGAGTGCAGCAGCCTGCTGAAATGACTGGAAAATCTATTATAAAAAAATAGGCTCCTAAGAGCCTGTTTTTTTATCTAAAGATGTTAATAGTTCCTTCAAAGGATTCTCCATCGGATCTGGCGAAGATGTAAAAGTATGTTCCGTCTTTCACATCGTCACCAGAAACATCTCTTCCATCCCAGGCGTTGTTGTTATTGTAGTTAGTGTCCTCAAATACTATTCCACCCCATCTATTATAAACAGTAATAGTCGAATTAGGAAATGCTTCTAAACCTTGGATTTGGAAGGTTTCATTATAATTTAACGCATCATTGTTTGGTGTGAAAACATTTGGGATAACAGTCGTACAGGCTTCGAATAGAATGAATGCAGAGAATGGGTTAACACTCATGCATTCGTCTGTAATAACTACTTCATAAAGTCCTGGTGAATTACCCGTGTATGAATAAGAACCAGAATTTGAGCTTATAGTGACAGCATCATCTTGAAGTTCTCCTAAAATATCGAATGTAGAGAAGCTATAAGAATTGGTGCCTCCAGAAAGATTGGCGAAAGGGCTGCTTATGCCAACGCATAAAGAATCGTTGTAAAGTGTAGAAATATTATCTAGAACAGCTACATCAATGAATACTTGAGCATCTTGACTAGAACATTGATCGAAAACTGTAACTGTAAAGTTTCCTGAACTCGAAGGAGAAAATGTTGTATTAGGAGTGGTGTCTCCGTTGTTCTGCCAAGAATATGTATAATCAGGATATCCGCCTGAAACTTCAATATTTACATCCACTGGAGTTCCTGGGCATCCACTAGAGCCTCCGTTTGATATGATATCTAAGCCTGGCCAAGGAACAACTTCAGCAGTAACTGCTATTTGTTGAGTTTCACATTGATCCGAGACAAAGACTACAAAATCTGTAGAAATGTTAGGATTCACGGTAAATGTGTCTGAAGTTTCAGTACTTCCAGCCCATTCATAGGTGTAACCAGGAGATCCTCCATTGGCACTTACTGAGATTTGAATTTCATCGCCAGGACAGTCACTTGTAGCAGAGATCGGTGTCAATTCTAAATCGGGCCAATCGACAACATTTATCGTTACTTGACCTGAAGTCTCAATTCCACAAACATCCGTTACAGTTAAGTCATAAGTGGTAGTCTCATCTGGTCCTACAATTAGGGATGAGCCTTCCGTATCATTACTCCATGCATAAGTGAATCCACCAAATCCAGTAGTTTCTGGTATGATCTCTACATTTTCTCCAGGACATGGAATAGTAGTGTCGGCCAGTGTAACTGTAGGGTCAGTATAATCGGCTATATAAAGTTGGCTTGTGACAGTGTCAAAACTATTACAGCTATTTTCATAGATGTATCTAATTAGGATGTTTTCATAATCCTCAACTATATTGTCTTCTAAAGCTTGAAGGGAAATGAACCCTTGCGTTTCACCGGCTTCCAGTACAATGCTATCCGCTATTTCAGTATAGTCAATTCCATTTTCGGCTTGTCCTAAAATTTCGAAATGAATGGTGTCAGCGTCAGTGGCATTTGGTCTGAAGAATGAAAATTGAGCATTGTTACATCCTTCTACTATTACAGAATCTCCGGCAAAAACTAAGTTCCCAGCTATGGCTGCTGTACTGCTAACCTGCACAGCATTAGATTCGAAAGAACCTGCTTGAAGAAAAACGGCAGAGTCAAATGCAGTATCTCCTCCATCAGCTATGGCCATTTTAATGTGGTATAATCCTCCGCATTCTACTTCTGCTTTTGCGGTAAGAACAACAGTAAATCCGTCATACTCGATTGTGTTTGGGTCAGTAGTTTGTGCATCATTTGCTATGTAATAAACATTGTAATCTGGCCAGTTAATGTCAATATTGTCACAGTTTATTTGCTGCCCATTACCTCCTACTACTCCTGGGTTTACAGAGTTAATAGTAACAGGCACTGGTGGTTCCGTTCCAGGAATTTGAGCTAGATTAATAGCGTTATCTTCATAGATGCCTCCTCCATCTAAACCTGGTCCACTTAGGAAAAATCCGAAAGCATCATTTACTGTTCCGCACACATATTCAGGATATTCCTCTGAAGCGAATACAAAGTTGAATTGAACACTATCTCCAGTGGCTTCAAAATCAAATTCTAAAATTGCCGCGTCATTTACGTCTACATTGGCTATCACTTGTAAATCAGGGTCTCCTACACCGAAGTTTCCTCCACCTGCTCCTCCGCCTGTGTTATTGTTTCCTCCTGGTCCTGGCGCATCTTCATCGAAAAAATCAGGACTTGATGCAAAATTTACATTTCCCGTCCCTAATATTACTCCTTCTCCTAAGGGTACATTAGAACCATTAGAATTGAATGAACCAATTTGATTTAAATCTCCACTGAATGTGATGTTCTCAGCAACCACTCCGGCTCCTAAAAGAATGTTATTCACCGCATCTTCTGCTGTGACTGTAGGGTCAACTAAAATTTGTGAGTTAATATTAACTGAAAATAAGATTCCAACAAAAAGGATAAGAAGTTTATTCATGATTAGAGGTTTACATAACAATAGATTCGAAAAGTAAGTAAAAAGTTGCCTAAAGAAGGGAAGTAAATTTCTTGTTAATTGTATCCTTATGTTTATAACCATTTTTTTAACATTCTCTTTGAAGAGAATTGGCAAGATGATTAAGCTAAAAACTATATTTGAGCTATGTCTGATTTAATAAGAGTAGAAAACTTATTTAAAATATATAGAATAGGTAACCAGGTAGTTAAGGCTTTGAATGGGTTTTCTCTAGCGGTGCAAAAGAATGAATATGTGGCTTTAATGGGTCCGTCAGGATCAGGGAAGTCTACTTTGATGAATGTTTTAGGATGTTTAGATAGTCCAACTTCAGGAAAATTTTATTTAAACGGGCCAGATGTAAGCTCTTTAGAAGATGATGAGTTAGCTGAAATTCGAAACAAAGAAATCGGCTTTATATTTCAAACGTTTAATCTTCTGCCTCGATACACAGCGCTTGAAAATGTCACACTTCCTTTAATCTATAATGGTACTAGTAAGTCTGATAGGATTAAAAGAGGTCAAGAAGTATTAGATCAAGTAGGCCTTGCTGATAGAATGGACCATAAGCCAAATGAGCTCAGTGGTGGACAAAGACAAAGAGTAGCTGTGGCTAGAGCTTTGGTAAATAAGCCTTCTATAATTCTGGCCGATGAACCTACTGGAAACTTGGATTCTAAAACTTCTTATGAGATAATGGAACTATTTGATGCTATTCAAAAAGCTGGAAACACCATTATTGTGGTAACACACGAAGAAGATATAGCTAAATATGCCCACAGAATAGTGAGGCTGAGGGATGGTGTTCTTGAAAGTGATGAGAAGAATAAATAAGAGTTATCCTAAAATTCGAATGCTACTATTATCTTTCTTTGCAACGCGAATTTTTTTCTTAAATTATGATAGGATACAAGCATAGAATCAAAGAATATATAACTGCTGACCATATTGGTACAGAAGTAGAGGTTTATGGATGGGTAAGAACATTTAGAAATAATCAGTTTCTTTCTGTTAATGATGGATCTACTATTAAAAACCTTCAAATCGTAGTAAATGAAGGTGTGGTTTCTGATGAAATCAGAAAAAAGCTGGGTACCGGTGCTGCTATTAGAG
>CAJXOV010000328.1 GCA_913057815.1 uncultured Flavobacteriales bacterium | reverse complement strand
GTGGGCTCGGAGATGTGTATAAGAGACAGCATTAGAACATGCAAAAGCAGTAGCCGAAGCTACTGGATCTGAGATTCATGTTCTTCACATAGTGGAAAACAAAAAGAATTTACAAGAGGGTAAATTAAAACTTGAAGCTTTAAAAGAAAGGATAAAGGAAAAACTATCTATAGATATCCAAACTATAGCTAGAATAGGAAATATCTACGAAGACATAGACAGCGTAGGACTAGAAATAGATGCTACTCTAATCATCATGGGAACACATGGCAGAAAAGGTATGCAATTTGTCACAGGAAGTAGAGCATTAAGAATAGTAACGAGCTGTAGTATTCCGTTTATAATAACTCAAGAAAAAGGAGTTGGGCCGAATGCATATGATGACATTATGGTTCCTTTGGATTTAGAGAAAAAAACCAAGCAGAAAATAAGTATAGCTGCTGATATGGCTGAGTATTTCAATTCTAGAGTTCATATAATCTCACCAGAAGAATCTGATGAGTACTTAAAGAATCAGCTGGATAGAAACATGAATTTTGCTAAGGAGTTCTTCGTAAAAAAAGGTATTGAGTGTACTACTAAAGTAACATCTTCGAAAAGTTCTTCTAGTGCTTTTGTTTCTGATGTGGTGAAGCATTCTGCGGCTGTGACAGGAGATTTAATAGCTATCATGAATATTCATGACAATAGTTTGTTCAGTGTTTTCGGAACTAACTATGCTCAGATGATGATAGAGAATGAAGCTCAGATTCCAGTTTTAATACTGAATCCTGTAGAAACTACTATTATGGATAGAGCTGTATTCTTGACTTAATTCTTCATAGAGTCAGCCGTTATCTTGACTCCGAACACACATATATCATCTACCTGAGATTCTTTTCCCTGCCAGGAAACAAATCTTGTATATAATTCTTTTCTCTGAACATGCATCGGTAACTGGCATATTTCAAGGAGAAGAGCTTTAAATTTTCTACGCATAAACTTTTTTCCATTGGGTCCGCCAAATTGATCGGCATAGCCATCTGAAAACAGGTATATGATATCATTAGCTTGAAGCTTGAATTCCACATCGGAAAACTTGGTTTGGTCCTCGTTATATGCTCCAATAGCAATTTTATCTGGCCTTAATTCTATTAGCTCATCATTTCTGATGATATAGGCTGGATTATAAGCTCCACTGTATTCTAACATGAGAGAATCCGGATTGATGGTACAAAATGCCATGTCCATTCCGTCTTGTACTTTTACTTCTTCTGTATCTCTGCTTTGCAATGTCTCTGAAGCCAGTTTACTAACTCCTCTTAGAATTTCTGAAGGCCTAGACGTGCTCTTCACTACTTGGTTAATGGCATTGTACCCAACTAAGCTCATAAAAGCTCCAGGAACTCCATGGCCTGTACAATCAATTACTGAAAACATCACTTGATTATTCTGTTCTCTAAACCAATAAAAATCTCCACTAACTATGGCTTTAGGCTTATACAAAACAAATGATTCTGGAAAACAGTTGGTTATTAATTCACTTCCAGGGAGAATTGTCTGCTGCAGTCTTTTGGCGTAATTAATACTATCGGTTAAATCTTTGTAAAGCTCTGTTACTTTCTCTTTTTGATTCTCAATTTCCTCTTTCTGCCTAACTACCTCATCTGTTCTTTCTTGCACTTTTAGCTCCAGGTATCGCTCATTTTCAGCTAAATCGTCACGCATCTTTAACAGCTCTCTTCCTAACTCATCGTCTTCACTTAGAGGTTCATACTTAGCATCAAAATTTCCAGCTCCTACTTCATTCGCAAATTCAGTAGTTCGTTTTAATCCTTCTACTAACCTATTCACTGCGAAACTCATATCTCCTATTTCATCATTAGAAATATTCATAGTAGTGCTAGGGAAGATTCCTTTTCCTAAATACAGAAGTATTCTTTTCAGAAACTTAACAGGTTTGACAATAGAACGAATGGTGAAATGGGCAATAACTATTCCTGATACAAGCACAAAAATAAAGATCATAACCAACCTCAATAGCAGCGTGCTAAATGATTCAGCCATAATCTTACTCTTGTCACTTATTACAAGCTGTTGTTTATCGATTAGTGATCCTATTAGTTCATAAAGCTGTTCTGAAATGGCGTCTACTTTATTTTCATCCTCTACGAGAAACTCAGCGTTCATCATATTGATAGGAGTATAGCTTTCGAAAGAGGGAAGTATTCTCTTAATTTCAGAGTAAACAACAGTTAAAGCTTGAATTTCTTGATTAACCTCCTCTAGGATTACTCTATCCTTAAGCTCCCATTCATTAGTGTACTTACTTAAGTCCGATAGCTTATTAGGAATATCTTCGTTTAACAATTCCTCTAATTTCAATTTAGAAGGATTATCACTTCTAGTTTGATATAAAACCCAGTTTTCGGCTAATGCCACTGATTCAGAGACATTATTCTTTAGAATATTAAGATGATAAAGGGCAGGAGAATGTTTTTCGTTAATGTCTTGTGTAAGCGTAATGCTTTCAGTAAGAGTTCGTGTTGTAATAAATAAAACCACAGCTACCACTAGGATAAACAATCCAAAACCCAAGGAAATCTTCCTTGATATGGTAAACTTGAAGTTCATAAATAGACATTAGGGTGGACTTCAAAGAAAGAGATTTTTACACTCCCATTGAAGTTAATTGGATTAATTCTTTAAAATTATATCCAAACGTGCTTTGTATTCAAGATAAGCATCGAAGTTATTTAACGCTCGATTGATGAACATTAGACCTTTTAAAGACTCAATTCTATTAGGTCTTATAACTTCAGCTTTCTCCATAAACGGTAGAGCCAATTTAAAATAAGAAACACACCTGTTCTGGATATCAATTAGCTCATCAATTCCAGTTTTATAACTAATTTTTCCTATTAGTCTAGCTCCTTCGTTATAGTGAATAATAGCCAAATTAAAATTAGCTTCATAATCCTCAGGATCTACTTCTAGCGCTTCTTCATAATAACTTATTGCCTTTAATATGCTTTCTCGATCTTCCGAGTCGTGCTTACTATGGATCTTCTCATAGCTCTGAGCTAACATTTTAAGAAAAGCCAGTTCTTCAGTTTTAACTCCTTTTTCAGGATTTAAATAGAGCCTTAGATCTTTAAATTCTTGAAAGAATACAACAGGATCATTTCCTTGATTATTTCTTAATTTAAGCACTCCGTCTACCGCATCATTGTAATAAGTAGCGGACAAATACTCTAATGCCTTAACATTATCCGAGTAATATTTACTAAGCTCATTTAAATCACATGATTTTTGAAAAGACAATACGGCTTCATTTCTATCCTGATCTTCATCTGTAGAAATACCTTCTTTATACATCTGCTTGTATATGTGTCCTCTAAAATTCCAAACTTTTGGGTCCTCTTGATTACTGGCATTCTCCAAAGATTGATTGATCAATTCTTTGGCCTCTAAAAAGGAACCAGACTTGTATGCTTCTAAAGCATCGTTAACAAGATTCTCATTTTGAGCAATCAAAAATGAAGAGCCTAAAACTGATATGATTAATAAAAGATATCTCATTACTCAACTATTTTATTTGCCCAATTATTCATTCTATTTCCTAGTAAAATATCATTCAATTTAGCCTGTTTTAGACTTAAGTCTGTCTCTTATACACATCTGACGCTGCCGACGAATAGAGAGGTGTAG
>CAJXOV010000327.1 GCA_913057815.1 uncultured Flavobacteriales bacterium | reverse complement strand
CATTTACCAAAGCCCACTTTAGCCAAAGGGGTTTTAATGAATAAAAGTCATTTAGCCGTTTCCACATAGTAAAGGACTCCTTCATGGTCATCGGTTATAAAAAAAGAGGTTTCGTCATAGATAAATACATCAGTAGGCCGTCCAAATCTATGCCCTTTCTGAAGCCACCCATAAATTACGGGTTCTGGCTCCACACCTTCAGCTACACGGACTAAATTATATCCATTTCCAATTCTCACATGCCCAGAACCATGAAGCGCTACTAAAAAATAATTCTGAATGGATTCTGGCCAGTTCTCTCCTTCGAAATATTCAAAACCCAATGGTGCAGAATGACCACCTAACTCGGCAAAAGCTAAAGGAATGTTCTCAGCTAATAAAGTGTCATGCTTCCAAGTCTTAGTAGTATCTGCTATTATTTCTCCCTCGTTTTGGAAGTAATATGGCCAACCGTAATGAGCTCCTTTTTCTAGCTTATACAACGCTTCATCCGGAGCTTCATCTCCTAAATGATCAGCCCCCATATTAGTACTATAAAGTGATCCATGTATCCAATTGATGTCTACTGCATTTCTTACTCCATAAGCGTAATGGTTCACGTTCTTTCCATCCAAGTCCATTTCTAAGATACTAGCTCGTTCTGGTTCTTTTTCTTCACATGCGTTACAACTAGACCCTACGCTAACATATACTTTTTCATCATGAATAGCCACTGTACGAGTCAAATGCCAGCCTCCGTACTTATAGCTAAGTCCGTAGTCGGGGAATTCAGCTATAACCTCTTCGGGAGAAGATGGAGACACTTCTCCGTAAGTATATTTATACCGAACTAGTTTTTGAGTAAGAGCTAGATACAACCAATCTACACCCGTAGAATCAGTATGAAATGCCATGTTATTTGGATTCCGAAGGTTATCAAGATATGTAATACAAGTATCGAATTTGGCTGTGGTTTTATCAAATCCTTCTAATATAAAAATTTTTCCTTTAGAATTATCTGACCTATTCTTCATGTCTGTAACAAATAGTCTTCCATCTGGACTTTTCGACAAAAACCTAAGTCTACCAAATCCTTCTTTGGCTACGCTGATTTCCCACTTTTCGGGAAGTGTTAAGCTGAACGAAGTGTCTTCAAGTTGGATTTTTTGATCCTTGAACTTAATGGGATCTATATTCGGAGAGGGGAACTCAAAAGGAACGCCCTTCTGCTTTTCAATAGCGAAGTCTAAAGAATCATTTTCTAAAGGCTGAGCTTCTTTGTTAGATTCTGAATTTGACTGTTCATTGTTTTCACATGAAACGAAGCAAAAAACCATTGCAATGCAAAAAAATAGTTTACTTATAAATCCCTCTTTCATTTAACGCCTTTCTAAATCTATTTGCATAAATATTATGCTGAGAAAGGGTTTTAGCAAAATAACTTTCGCCTGAAAAATCCTCCTTAGCTACAAAGTAAATATAGTCATGCTTCGTATAATTGAGAACAGCATCTACATATTTGCTAGGTGGAATTAAGATAGGCCCTGGAGGTAGACCTCGATATTTGTATGTATTATATGGAGAATCTATAGCCAAATGCTTATTCAATACACGCTGGATAGTAAAATCACCTGTAGCAAATATCACCGTAGGATCCGCTTGAAGCGGAATACCTCTTTTAAGACGGTTTATATAAACTCCAGCCACTATCGGCATGTCCTTTTGAAGCTTAGTTTCCCAATAGACAATAGATGCTAGAGTAACAACATCACTCTGGGACATTCCCATGGCTTTGGATTTACTTACTCTCTCAGGATTCCAAAACTTCTTGAATTCCTTACCCATTCGTTTCATAAGCTCTGGGGTAGAAGTATTCCAATCCATGTTATACGTATTAGGAATAAACATGGAAATGATCGTATTCTTATTGAATCCAAATTTAGAAATAGAATCAGAATTGTTCAGCCAAGCTGCTACACTAGCCGAATCAGCTACTATATTTCTAGCCAATCTTCCTGATAGATCTTCTTTAGTACGTATTTGATTGAATTGGACTTTGACTTCTTGCTTCCCTCTTCCTGCCCTCAAATGATTAACTAAATCATTATTAGACCATCCAGGCTGAAGTGTATACTTACCTGGCACTACATTTCCTCCTTTATAGTTTTTCTGAGAAAAAAGCCATTCTAAGTTTTCATCAGAAGATATATACTCTCCATTTTTCAGGAGAGTTATAACATCGTTTGTGTTTGATCCAGTAGGAATGTAAAGTGCTTTCGAAGATTTAGCATCTACCAAAACATTAGCCTGACTTAAGCTCTGGATTTTACCATAAAAGACAAAACCCACAGCTATCAAGATTAAAAACAGCGCTATAACAGCTATTTTCAATTTTCTCTTCATCTATCTTCTTCTTCTTCCTTTGTCTTTAGAATCCTTTTTATCAGACTTTTTTGATTCTCTTCTCTTCTTAGGTTTATCACCTGATGCTTCGAAACTCTCACCATCTGGATTTACTTTAAGCTCTCTCCCATCTATAGAAAAACCTCTGAATTTACCCATTACTTGCTTACTCTTAGCATTATCTACTTCGAAGAAGCTATGGCCTCTATCCATATCTACATCACCAAAATCACCCTTGCTAAATCCAGTTTGTTCTATTAAGAAATTCAATAAATCAGTTCGACTAATTTCATCACGTTGACCTACATTAATATAAAACTTAGTTTTATCCTTGCTGTTTTTTATAGAAGGCTCTCTTCGTTCAGAAGATTTAAAATCATCTCTTTTCCCTCTAGAATCCCTATCTTTTCTATCTCCTCTATCTCTATCTCTCGAAGACCTGTTATTTCTATCTCCTCTGTCCCTATCTCCTCTTCCTCTATCGTTTCTGTCTTCTCGACTTCTACTGTTTCCTCTTTCACCTCTGTCTCCTCTATCAGTAGGAGCTTCAGTTCTGTGAAGTTTTTGAACTTCTAAAGCTATTACCTTCTCTAACAAAACATCAGGTTCTAATTCGGCAAGCTTGGTAGCTATTCGACTTATCACATTAATATCTGCTCCTTTCGGCACCTCAGCACTCACTAATCTTTCCGCCCACTTAGTCATGTTTAATTCCAGAATTTCTGAAGCATCTGGAGGTGTAACTTCTTTGAACTGAGTCTTTAGTTGTCTTTCTAAATTTCTTATTTTTCTTATTTCACTCTTATTTACTATTGACAGTGAAGTTCCTGATTTCCCTGCTCTAGCAGTTCTACCACTTCTATGTGTATAGTATGAAGTATCATCAGGTAACTGGTAATGGAATACATGTGATAAATCATTCACATCTATCCCTCTAGCAGCTACATCTGTACAAATACAAAGTGTCAGTCTATTGGCCTTGAACTGGTTCATTACCTTAGTTCTTTGAGCCTGACTTAAATCTCCATGTAGCGCTCCTACATTGTACCCTTTTCTAGTTAAATCCTCAGCTAAAGATTGAGTTCCTGCTTTAGTTCTACAGAAAACTATAGCCCTCATTTTAGGGTCAGAATCTACAAAACGAGTCAGTGTACTCTGCTTATAACTATTGTTAACCACTACATATTCGTGGCTAATGTTTTTATTAGTCTCGTTTCCAGAACTTACTTTCACTTCAGCAGCACCAGGACGCATGTACTTTTCAACTATTCTTCTAATTCCAGCAGGCATAGTAGCTGAAAATAGCCACGTAGCTC
>CAJXOV010000326.1 GCA_913057815.1 uncultured Flavobacteriales bacterium | reverse complement strand
AAATTATCAATGGCCTCATTATTCTAAAAAGGCTCATTCCTGAAGCTTTCATAGCAGTTAACTCGAAATGTTCTGATAGGTTTCCAAAAGTCATGATACTCGACAAAACAATGGAGACTGGTAGAGCCATATTAACTAACGGAGCCGAGGCATAAATCAACAATTCAAGTATGATGGCTCCATTGAGTCCTTTCCCAATTAAATCATCAATGTATTTCCACAGAAATTGAAGTTCAAATATAAAAAGCCAAATGAAGAAGGATAGGAAGAATGGCCCTATGTAAGATCTAAGTAAGAGAATAGAAATTTTCTTCATTGCTACGCAAAATTAAGTATTAGATGCTTGGATATTTATTTAACTTGAAATAGAGTGAAAGTAGGATGTTAAAAACTAATATTATCCCAAATGGTCACACGTCATTATCTTTTTCTTCATTGAATTAACGGTGGTTTTTTAGATAAATTTGTGGTGAATGAAAGTATTTATTTTAGGATATATGGCTAGTGGGAAAACCACTATAGGAAGGAAACTAGCCAAAGAACTTCGCCTTGACTTTATAGACTTAGATGAGTTTATAGAGTCACGCGAGAATAAAAGTATCTCTGAGATTTTCACTGAAGGAGGTGAGGCGCTATTTAGAGGAGTAGAGATGAAATACCTACGTGAGGTAATCGCTTTAGAGCCAGATGCCTTAATAAGTACAGGTGGCGGAACACCGTGTTTTTATGATAATATAAAGGATATGAATGATGCAGGGCTCACTGTGTTTTTCGAGATGGACGCTAAGTCTGTGACGTTTAGGTTGATGAATTCAAAAGGTGATAGGCCTATTGTCA
This sequence comes from uncultured Flavobacteriales bacterium, assembly GCA_913057815.1. GTDB lineage: Bacteria > Bacteroidota > Bacteroidia > Flavobacteriales_D > Sanyastnellaceae > ASP10-05a. Next base: position 2,866 of record CAJXOV010000326.1, on the reverse strand, counting down.
ATAATGTTAGCGAAGGAGAGCTTTTAGAGTTCGTAGAGCAGCAGATGGAAGAGAGAAAATACTACTATTCAGAAGCTCAAATGACAGTAAATGCGCTTGGTTTTAATCCTTCTAAAATAAAAGACTTAGCTCAAAAAATCGAACGTGCTTGTCAGCCTAAAAGATAAAATCGGACTAGTTATTTCCTAACTATTGATTTCTTGAGAGATGCTATAGTTAGTCTCCCCTTTAGATTCGAAATAGTTTTTGAGCAATATATCTGCTAACAGTCCAGAAATAAATAATTGAATTCCACCTAAGAATAAAAATATAGTTAACAGGGGCATAGCAGTTTCAGACATCCCGTAACCCGCTAAGAACAATCCAACTGTTGTAATTCCGCAAGGGATGCTTAATAAGATGAAAATTAAACCTAAGCCTCCTAGCAAGTGAAGCGGTCGTGCGGAGTATTTATTCCAAAACCATACAGAAATCATATCTATAAAGCCTTTTAGAGTTCTTTTCCAATTGTATTTGGTAAGTCCGGCAGTTCTAGATCTATGATTTACTACGATTTCACCAACCTTATATCCTTTTATTTTAAGAATAGCAGGAATGAACCTATGCATCTCTCCGTAAAGAGTAACACCTTCAAAACATTCTTTTTTGTATATTTTTAGTGAACATCCACTATCATGGATTCCGTCATTCACTAAAATTTTTCTAAGAAGATTGGCACCTCTAGAAACGAAATTTTTCAAGAAGGGATCTTTTCTGTCTTTTCTCCAACCTGAAACCACATCCAACGAATCTTCTTCAAGTTTCTGAATGAGTTTAGGGAAATCATTCGCGTCATTTTGAAGATCTCCATCCATAGTGATGATGTAATCGCCTGTAGCGGCTTTTATTCCCGCATCCATAGCTGCAGTTTGTCCAAAGTTTTTTCTTAAAACGATTAACTTGAGAGGACTAAGGCTAGCACAATTGGTTACTGTATTATCAGAAGAACCATCATCTATAAATATTATTTCATAGTCATAGTTATTCTTTTCACAAGCTTGTTTTATTTCATGATGCATAGGAGAAACATTATCTTCCTCATTCATCATAGGTACTACTACAGAGATTTTCATGCTTTATACTTTGTGGAATTCTTTATACCAATTTACGAACTGCGAAATTCCATCTTTTAATGAAGTCTTTGGCGAATAATCAAAATCATTTATCAAATTATCAACGTTAGCCCAAGTTCTAGTAACGTCACCTGGCTGGATAGGCATGTAATTCAATTCAGCTTTTTTACCCATAGCATCCTCTAAAGTATGTATGAAATCCATGAGTTTAACTGGCTTATTGGCACCTATGTTGTAAATTTTATAAGGCGCTGATGATGAATCAGCCTGTGGGTTTGAAGGGTCCCATTCAGTAGAAGGTGTAGGGGGCTTTTTTAGAACTTTAATTGTACCTTCTACGATGTCATCAACATAAGTAAAATCACGTTCCATCACCCCATTATTATAAACGTCTATTTTTTCTCCTGAAGATATTTTATTAGCGAAAATATAGTAAGCCATGTCTGGCCTTCCCCAAGGACCATAAACTGTAAAAAATCTAATTCCAGAGGTTGGGAGTTGAAAGAGATGGCTGTATGTATGAGCTAAAAGTTCGTTGGATTTTTTAGTAGCCGCATACAAACTCATAGGATGGTTTGTAGAATCCTGTGTAGAAAAAGGCACAGATTCATTTAGTCCATATACACTGGAAGAACTGGCATATGCTAAATGTTTAATCTCAAAGTTTCGACACGCTTCTAGTATGTTGGCAAAACCTACAATGTTAGATTCAATGTAAACACGTGGCTTTTGAATACTGTATCGAACACCAGCCTGAGCTCCTAGATTCACCACGTAATCAAATTTTTGATTTGTGAATAGCTGGTTGAGAGGCATTCTGTCTTCCAAATTTAATTGGATGAAATGGTAATTTTTAAATTTAGAACTGGCCAAAAGAGTTCCTTGTAGTAGTTTAGAACTAGCAATTCCCATGTTATCTAACCTCCCAAATTTCAGACGTATGTCATAATATGTATTTAGGTTGTCAAGGCCAATTACGTAATGGCCTTCATTTACTAATTTTTGTACTGTGTGGTATCCTATGAAGCCAGCGGCTCCGGTAACTAATATTCTCTTCATTTTTGAGAGTGCATATATTAATGAGATTAATCAAATCTCGGGTCAGGCTGTAAATGTATTAAATCCTTAAAAGAGAATTTCTATAGATATTCATTAGCCAAGTTGGCTAGTGCAGACCTTTCACCTTTTTCAAGAGTGATATGTGCGTATAGATCATTCCCTTTCAGCCTGTCTATAACATATGAAAGGCCATTTGATTGCTCGTCTAGATATGGAGTATCTATTTGTCTTACATCTCCAGTTAAAATGATTTTTGAGTTTTCGCCAGCTCTTGTAATAATTGTTTTTACCTCGTGTGGCGTAAGGTTTTGAGCTTCGTCTACTATAAAGATCACATTACTAAGCGATCTTCCTCTTATAAAAGCCAGAGGAGTTATTTGAATCTTTCCATCCTCTTCCATTTCATCAATTGCTTTTCTCTTCTTTTCATTTTCACCAAACTGACTTTTAATGAATTTTAGGTTGTCCCAAAGTGGCTGCATGTACGGGTTTACTTTGTCTTCTGCGCTTCCTGGTAGAAATCCAATGTCTCTATTGGATAAAGGTATGATTGGCCTAGCTAAAATAATTTGATGGAAGTCGTTTTTCTGTTCTAGAGAACCAGCTAGGGCTATCAAAGTTTTTCCAGTACCCGCCATTCCCGAGATCTGTCTCTTATACACATCTGACGCTGCCGACGAATAGAGAGGTGTAGA
>CAJXOV010000325.1 GCA_913057815.1 uncultured Flavobacteriales bacterium | reverse complement strand
AGAGAGGTCTCGTGGGCTCGGAGATGTGTATAAGAGACAGGGGTGGAGGCGGAGGCCCTCACGTTACATCTGTAGAGTTTTTCGATGCTAATGGTATACGTCAATGGCAATTGGAAGGGGAAATGAGAAGACATGGGAATGACTCTTGGGCTTTTGATCAAAGAGGAATGAGACTTCATGTTCATGATGAATATGGTTATGCCAATAAAATTGACCATCAAATGTTTTCGGTAAAAGATAGAACTGATTTTGATGTGCTAATAATAAAAGCAGCAGGTTCTGATAATTACAATGATGGTCCTGCCACGGCTGCTCATATGAGAGATGGTTGGGTTCAGACTATAAGTCATAATGCTGATTTGGAAGTTGATGAAAGGACTTATGAGCACTGTATCAATTACTTAAACGGACAATACTGGGGGGTTTATGAATATAGAGAAAGAATAGATTCCGATTTTACTTCATATTACTATAATAATGGAGCAAACGAAGTCGATATGTTAGAACAGTGGGGAGGTTGGGATGCCGAATATGGATCTATTGATGACTGGCAAAACCTGTACAACTTCATCACTACAAACAACATGAATGATCAAGCTAATTACGATTATGTGTTGACACAAATTGATAAAGAAAGCTTCATGGATTATATGGCTTTGAATACTTTCTTTGTGAATTCTGATTGGCTTAATTGGAATACTAAATGGTGGAGAGGATATGATACAGACAATCCAATGCCATGGAGATATTGCTTATGGGATATGGATAATATTTCTGGATTAGGTCAAAATTATTCTGGATGGAGTACCACAGATTTTGATTCTCCCACAGTATGTGAAGTTTCTAGTTTGTTTGGCGGAGATTCATGGGATGCAGATGTTGGACATTCCACTATTTATGGAGCCTTGGTCGAAAACGAAACATTCTTTGCCGAATATATCAATCGTTATACTGATCTTTTAAATGGTCCCCTTCATTGCGATAATTTAACGGCCTTATTAGATCAGTTTGAAGCAGATATGCTACCTGAAATGCAAGCCCAAACAGATAGGTGGGGAGGATCTCTTGCAGGTTGGCAGGCTAATGTTGAGTCTATTCGTCAGTTTAATTGTGATCGATATGATTTTGTATGGACTGTAATTCAAGATTGCTTTCCAGAGTTAGATGGACCCTATACAATTACTGTGAATGTAGATGGTCCTGGTGAGTTAATGTTTAGTACAACACCTGTTACTGATACATTTACAGGTACTTATTTTGGAGGGATAGATATTAATCTCTTGGCTACTGAAGATTGTGGTTCTACTTTCACAGGATGGAACGTAGTTTCAGGTGGCATCGTTCTAGATGATCCAATGGCCTTTCCGCAAACTATTCAATTAACTGCTGATGTAGTTATAGAAGGAACGTTTATTCCAAATACAGATCCTATTGATATCTTTTTTGATACTGATCCTCCACTGTATGGTGGAATTATGGTAGACGGAGTTGAAATTATTACACCAGGAACATACACATATCCATCTGCTTCACTTTTAGAGTTATCTGCAATAGAAAGTGGCTTTGAGATTTTTGATAACTGGGAAGTGATGTTTAATGAAATTATAGGAGATGATGACGATACTGTTATCTCTATTACTGCATGTGAATTAGATACTATTATAGCAGAGTTTGATGTCTTTTTAAGTGAACCGTTGACTTTTGAAGTGTTTCCAGTAGGAGCTGGTACTATAACTGCTGAAGGAGTTCTTATTCCTGCGTATCCTGCCACTGAAGATTATGGAGTAGGTATTAACGTTGATGTAGAAGCTATCCCTACAGATGCTAGTTGGCAGTTTGTAGAATGGCAGCTAAATAATCATGTTCTAAATCCTGATGCCTTTTCTACAATAGCAGATTTTGACTTTATAATTGAGGATACATTAGTAGCTGTTTTTGAAGAGGTACCCACATATACCGTAGTATTATCTTTCACTGAAACAGATGGAGGAGTAGTTACTTCAGGAGGTATTAACTATGGAGATGGTGATATTATTGAAGTTGTAGAAAACGGAACACTTACTCTTGATGTCATGGCTAATGAATGGTATGAGTTCACCGGCTGGATGACAGATGGGGGAGTAATTATTGATGGAAATGATACTGATGCTCTATTAGACTTTATTATAAATGGAGATGGTACCATTACAGCTGTTTTCACTTATATAGAACACTGGGATATTTCCATAGACGTCTTTCCAGTAGGATCAGGAACAGTTAGTTTAGATGGAACTGATTTAGCTACTTATCCTCATATAGAAACATACACTATTGAGGATAATATTGAATTGATAGCTACGCCTATTGATCAATGGTGGTATTTTAGTCATTGGCAAGCAGCTGGTCAAACATTTACACCGGATAATTTACAAACCGCTGTTACAGCCAGTATTCAATCTGGAGATGCTATAGTAGCGGTGTTTATTGAAATAGAGAATTTTGATATTACAGTTCAAGTAGAACCGGAAAATGCAGGTGTTGTGGCCTTTGATATAGGATATACTACAAGTACTGAATGGACAGGAGTAGTTCAAGGAAACATACCGTCAACATTTTTGGCTTCAGAGAATCCATTTTTCAAGTTTATAGGATGGAGAAGTACTAACCATGCACCGGCACCTTCTTCAGAAGAGCCAAATGTTTTCTTCAACTTTAATCAGAATGATACTGTGGTAGCGGTATTCGAAAAGATTGATTTTTCAATTTATATTCCCAATACCTTCTCTCCAAATCAAGATGGTTTGAATGAAGTGTGGAAACCAGTAACTACTGCTGCTGATCCTACTGCTTATAAGTGTTTAGTCTTTAATAGAATGGGAGAGGTCGTTTTCGAAACCTATGATGTAAATGAAGGTTGGAATGGCTCATATCAAAATGGAGACCATTACGTAAGAGATGAAGTTTACAACTTCATCATCACTACCAGATCAGTTCATGAACTAGGAAATATCACGAAAAAAGGACATATAACGATTCTCCGTTAACAAATAAGATTTTAGAAAAGGCTTGTCGAAAGACAGGCCTTTTTATCATTATCTAGCACCACTAAATTCATAGTTTTTTACAACGTCAATACCGAATAAGCCAGTTTCCATAGAAAATTCAATGTGAGAGGATACGCTTACTTTTCTACCTACGTACATTCTTAATAGAAATTCATCTTCTAAAACACTGTTCTCAAGATAAATTAATCCTTCAGCCAAAGAAGAACGTTCTCCTTCGTATGGATTGAATTGATAAGCATATGTTTTTTCTACTGAATTAGATGAGATTACATAGTTCATTAAGAATAATAAATTCAGTACAAAAGGTACTAGCCCTATAGACAGATAATGCTGTTTGATAAGCTTGTGACGTAAAATAAAAGAGCTCAGAAATTTAGTACCTATGATTAAGAGAAGGAATAGAGTAATAATTAAAGTAGAGCTTAGAACGGTATTGACAGTAACATTTAGGAATATTAATACACTTGAGAGTACAAAAGCGTATGTCCAAAATTGATACGTTTTGCTAACATTATCTAAAGAATTTCTGAAACCTTCCAATGAAAGATGTTTAAATGATTTTCTTACATAAGCCCACCATAAGGGAAAACCCAATACAAATAAAACTGGAATGGCAAAAAGGCCATTAACCCCTAATTTTAGGGGAAAGAAAATCATCAGTGATACTATCAGACATAAC
>CAJXOV010000324.1 GCA_913057815.1 uncultured Flavobacteriales bacterium | reverse complement strand
TACACCTCTCTATTCGTCGGCAGCGTCAGATGTGTATAAGAGACAGGAATAGATAATGACTATGAAGGAGTATTTTCAGATAAAGCTACTGCTCTACTCAAATTAAATAGAAGCAAAGAGGCGCTGCCATACGCACTTCAAGCCGAAAAAATAAGCTTCAAGAATAAAATAGTTGTAAATCAAAAAAGTGCTAATGAACTACTTTCTAGTATTTATCAAAACCTGGGGCAATTTGAAAATGCTTTCAAAGCTCAAAAAGAAATATTAGTATTAGAAAAGACTCTTTTATCTGATGAAAATGAAAGGGCAATTGTTAAAGCAAGTATTTCCAATAGGTACGAAAAACAGGCTTTGCAGGACAGTATCGAGTTTGTTTACAAAGAAGGTTTACTCACTTCTGAAAATAAGACTCAGAAAAGAATTTCCTTAATAGCCATTCTTGGTCTTGGATTGTTCGCCTTGTTTTCTATTGTCTTGTTTAGGAGCCGAAGAACTATTGCAACGCAGAAAGAAGAAATTTCTAAATCACTTGAAGAAAAAGATACTCTTCTGAGAGAAATTCACCATCGTGTAAAAAACAATCTTCAAGTGGTATCCTCACTTTTACGCCTGCAAACTAGGAGTACGAGTGACGAACAAGCAAAAGATGCTTTGAATGAAAGTCAAACGAGAGTAGAATCTATGTCACTAATCCATCAAAATCTTTATCAAAAAGAAAATCTGACAGGGATTAAAATGAAAGATTATCTGGAAAAACTCACTAACAATCTGTTCTCTACGTATAAAATCAACGAAGACCAAGTAAGCCTTAAATTGGAAATACAGGACTTAAATTTAGATATAGAAACAGTAGTTCCGCTTGGATTAATTATTAATGAATTAGTAACTAATTCCCTGAAATATGCATTCCCAGAAAATAGAATAGGACAAATTACAGTGAGTCTTAAAGAAAAAGATGAGAATTTAGAACTGCTCGTGAAAGATAACGGGATAGGGATAAAAAACTTTAAAGAGGCCACGGAAGGAGATTCTTTTGGCTACAAGCTTATTAACTCATTTAAGAAAAAGTTAAATGCTGAGCTTGTCAATTCGTCTACTGAGAATGAAGGAACTTCTATCCTATTAAAGGTGAGAAACTATCAAGGAATATGAAAAATCTATTTCATCACTTTAATTAATTAAATTGCTCTATTTAATAGTTCTATTTAGAATGGATTGTAAATCTATAGGTAGCATAACAAATTTAATTAATAGAGTTAATGATTAATAAATTAAAACAGGCACTCTTTCCTGCTGTCACTTTTTATAGAGACTCTAAAGTTTGGCTCAAAAAACCTTCATACTCTAGCAAAGTTTTCTGCATTGGATATAACAAGACAGGTACAACATCTGTAGGAATGTCATTAGCCATGCTAGGATATGACAATTGTTCTTTCAATAAAAAAGTGTGGCGGAATTATTACAAAAGTAATCGAATAGTCAAAATCCTTAGGTATACAGCCAGATTTGATTCTTTTGATGATTTACCTTGGCTTAAAGAAGAAATGATTCCGATTTTGGACATAGCATTTCCTAACAGTAAGTTTATTTATCTTACTAGAGATGAAGAATCATGGAAAAAGTCATTGCACAGCTGGAAGTTCAAGGTTACTAATACTTACCCTGATATTGAAAAGAGTTTCCAAGACTTTAAATCCCATGAAAAATTCGTTCTGGAATATTTCAAGAATAGGCCTGCTCAAGATTTCATATCTTTAGATGTGAAGGACAAACAAGGCTTTAAAAAATTAGCGGATTTTTTAGGAAAGACTGCTCCAAGCGATGCGTTTCCTCATTTCAATAAAACCAAGAAATAATATTCCTTTAGCTATTCACACTCCTGACCGAAAGCTCCTAAGAATCCTCCTAAATCTGCTACATTAATAAATCCGTCACCATCAAAATCTCCGGGACATTGTTCACCTTCCACTTCTAATGAACAAGAGCCATCATCTTCAACTGCTTGTGCATCATAATTAGCAGCTCCAATATAAGTACAACCTCTAGGATATGTACATGAATTATTATTTGGTATGGTTACTAACGGACTGTAATTAATAGCCATAAAATCTGAGCAGCCCATAAACTTACAGGTAGAGTTACTACATCCTGCAAAAGGATCGAAGTTTATAGCCAGTGCATTCGTACAACCTGGATAAGTACATGTACCATCATTATTACAAGCTTGTGAATTATAATTACATGCAGCATTATCAGTACAACCAGCTGAAGACTGCTGGCAAATATTATACGCTGACATCGATTCTTGTGTCCACTCATAACAGTCTGGACTAGAACAATTAGAAAGGCTGCTCTCTGGAATGATTCCATCGTCTATTAGCTGTTGAATACAACATTCTTCGAATATTTCAATGGCTCCTCCATTCGTTAACTCGCTATCTATATCACAAATTCTTTTTATCAAACCTCCAGGGGTAAGCCCCCAACTTGAATAGTAACAATTTCCTTCTATGCAATGATCGGTGGTATAATTACAAGCCTCAGAATCGGAGCATCCTGTAAACTCAATAATTTCATCTTGATAATGATAAAATTCGTCATTACTAAGATAGAGAGGGTTACTATAAAAACAATTAACACCCGTATTAAAGTTAAAATTACCACGCTCGAAGTATAGTAGAGGAATAGGAATACCAAAATAATCCGCAGTGGATTGCAAAGCACATTCATTGGCTAACTCATAATATTCAGGAGATGTACAACTATAAACTGGATTTCCGGAATTAGAAGTTTGAAAAAAAGTGCCTGGTGTATAGATTATAGAAGGAACATACCAATTTTCAAATAGACAGCTTCCATCATCTGTTTCAGCAAAAATATTGAAATTACATGCGGTAATTAATGTACAACCCTGTATACCAACAAATATGAGTTCTTCATAAGCTTCTTGACAAGCAATATCCCAAGAATTAGTGAGACAAAAACTATCATCAGTTACAATACTTTCTACAGCTTCTTGATCTCCTAAAATATATCCATCTGGCACATCATAACATGTATAAACAGCTGCTAATCCGCTACCATTCATTACCAACTCAGGAATATACCATTGAAGTACATTTGTACATGAGCCATCATTTACTCTGGCACAAGAGTCAAAATTACAAGCTTCAGGGTTAGTACAACCGCTATGAGATGCTTGACAGGCGGTATATACACCCTGACAAACCTGATCCCAAGTAGTATTTACACAATAAGCATCGTTTAAAAGGACTTCATCTATACAACAAACATCTGCTAGTATATAACCCAATGGAGCTTCGCAACTCAGAATAGCGGGAGTTTGTCCATCTATTCCAGAAGATGGAACGGCTGGAATAAACCATGCTAAGTCATTTGTACATGAGCCATCATCTACTATGGCCAATGGCTGAAAATTACAAGCTATAGGATTTGTACATCCTGACTGAGAGAGCAAGGAATTAAAACTTCCTAAGCAAACTAAAAAGAAAATTAAATTTTTCATCTTTACCAATATGTTTGTTGAGTCAACAAAATTAGATTAGGCAAATGCTGTAAATCCTACATGATGTGGGTAGTTTTATATTTCATTCATGTTTTACATTTGACTAAAATTCAACCCTAATTAAAAAGAACCAAGACATACACGTTTTAATAGCTGAAGATGATGCGCTCATAGCCAATGATGTATCTTCCTTACTCCTGTCTCTTATACACATCTCCGAGCCCACGAGACCTCTCTACATCTC
>CAJXOV010000323.1 GCA_913057815.1 uncultured Flavobacteriales bacterium | reverse complement strand
ATCTACACCTCTCTATTCGTCGGCAGCGTCAGATGTGTATAAGAGACAGACTCGGCATATCGAAAGGATCATTGAAGTGGCGCGGTGCACTCCACTTAGTAGTCGAATTTTGTAATACTGCAAGCGCTGATGAACCTGTGTAGTATTTATAGAAGTGCGACCTTTGATGCAACACTCACTCTCCACTTACTAGGCAGATAATATTTTAATTTTATCAGGCCAATTACAGATGATATTTTAGGACACATCTGGTCTTAAAAATTTATCATAATTAAAGAAATTAGTTACATTGACAAAGGGCCAAAGAACCAAAATTTCAAAAAAAAAAAAATAGTATCTACCCTAATCAAGCACCTCCTCGGCACTTTACGATATTGAACACCTCCAAAGCTATAGTTAAGAAATTGGATAAACGGGCCGCTCACCAGTCTCAGCTTTTCGTTCCCCATCTACTATCCAGTTGACCCAGATTTTATCGTCACTACCTTGATTTAGAGTGACAAAATTTCTCGCTCTAATATATTTTTTTGATCCAACAGGCGTTAACATAGAAGCTTCAATTGTTCTTTCTTCATTAAGAGCCTCAATATCATCATTAGTTACTGCTTTAATTCCCAACCACTGAATTAAACTAGGAGCTGGATGAATTATTCCTGAAGAAACTACTTGATGGATTTTAATCGGCATATCCTTACTCCGATCATTAACAATGCCAAGACAACCAACATGAACATCACCAGACAAAAGTATAGTTTTAGCTTTGCAGTCATTATCAGTGCGTTTTCTTGCATTTTCTAACAGACGCATAATAAGCCTGCTTCTTTCTCCTTGGTGCTCTTTTGCTCGCCAATGATCCTTCAAATCATCGGCTAAATTTTCATCCCAAGGTGTTACATCAAACGCCGTTTCTGTGAAAGAGAAATCTCTATACACAACAGGAACCGCTGTCATAACAAGTAACGTCCCAGATTCAATTTTTTTTAAAGTATTTATTAGATCAACCCAGTGCTCAGCGCTCATGACCTGTCTAATAGTTCTTTCACTTCTATTATCAAGCGCTAGAATATTATAATTCCGGAATTTCATATTTAGAGAGTAATATTGACCTTCTTTTGAGAGCAAAGATTTGTTATTATTTGTTCTAATCTGGAATATTTCAAAATACTTTCTTGCGTAATAAAATATTTGTGAGAAAACCTCAGATTGTTGTAATTTTTTAGGAAAACTACCCCAGCCATCAAAAATATCATGATCGTCCCACATCATTATACTAGGCACTGAAGCCAACATGTACGACATTTTCTCCTCAGACCAACGATCAGTATATAAATTGCTATAGAACCGATCTAACTGCGAAGCAAGCTTTTTAGTACCTCTACGCTTGACCTGCTCTTCAATCTTTAATGAGGACCAATTTTCGAGAGCTGAGACTTTATCCCAAATGGAATCAGCGTAAACCTGATCCCCTCCCATTAGTAGCAAAGAAAATGGTTGCTCAAAGTGTAGCTCCTGCATATCAGACCAGAGTCTAAATGGATCATCCATTTTTGCTACTAGATCAGCCTTAGAAACCCCGTTACATGAAGTATAAGCAATCCTTGGCTCCTCTCCTTTTCCAGGAACATACACTCTCCATGATTCTCTATTATATTGATCGACAAGGGTTTTATAGTTTCCATTTAATTTATACTCGATCCAAACGCCCTTTACCCCTTCTGGCACATCTATTTTTGAAGCAACTCTCCAAAATTTATTTCCACCAGGAAGGATTTCGATTAATTCTCCACCGATATCATTCTTATTAAAACTTATTGTTACGTTCTCTATATCAGCTTTTGTTACAAAACAACATGTATACAAATCCTCAGAATCAAGACCCAAAATTGGACCAAATACTAATTTTCTTGACATATTATTTATCCTCAAACTGATTGGTAAACTTATTAACTCTTAGGATGTTCAATTAATAACTAGCAGAATAATTTAATTTCTTTCTTTGTCCACACTACATTAATCTATGCCTTCTGCACTTTAAACCATTTCTACTCTTCAATACTCTGAGCTACTAGCTCTAACCATTCTGTATCTTCACTCGATCTAGTCTCTGGGTCTACAGGTATAACAGTTATTAATTCTCGATATTCAGGAGCAATACGTAAACGCTTCACTAAGTCTCTTTTCTGAGATTCAGCAAAACCATCTTTATCAGAACAGATCCAAACCATTGGTTTTCGTTCTTCCTCGATTAGCTTCCTGAAAAGGCTATTGATGTGACTATCGTCAATATTAAACCCATACCCGACAACAACTAAACGGTCACTATCGACGTATTCATCGTATAACCCAACATACCTGCGGGACATATCTACAGACGTTAAGGGTTTCAACCCGCTTTGGGTAAGAACGAAAGGAACAAGTATCTGACTTTCGGGAACCTGATCAGGATCGCTCTCTGAAATGACTGAATTCTTGTATGGGTTGTAGTAATCAGTCACCCCGCCATTCAGATGCTGAACTGAAGGTATTTCGAAACCTAGATCTTGGGATATCCTTTCAATCAAACTATTATAGTTCGAAGTCCCAATTGCAGAAATCTCAAGCCCTAGCTGATTACATTTCTCAAGGTCGTGGTAATAACCACTATTTGGGAGATCACCAATTTCACCTAATTGCTCAACTATATAATCTCTAGTAGCTCTAAGGAAAATCACCATTTTAGAAAACTTAGCCCATTCTGTTCTGGGTGAAAAAAGATATCTAAAATGACTATCTATTAACGACTGATAGTCTAAAACTGTTGTAAATATATTCTCCAATACCTGCTGAGAAACAGCACTTAAGATTTCTGATACATTGCCATTTTGGAGATCATAATCACGGCGCTTTTCAAGAAGTAATTCCAAAGCAGTCAATCCAGCCCTACTAAATTCAAGCTTAAACATTCCTGTAACATCATCGAAAATTGGTATATCGTCGGGAGCAGCCTCAAACAGCTCTTGGTTTAACCTTTGGACTAAACTCTGTCCATGAGCGCCAACAAGTAGTTGAAGAAATGCTCCTGCGTAGCGCTGAAGCTCAGCAGAATTTTGGCCTCCGCTAATGACACTCAGGATTGCGGAATATGACTCACTTCCAAAAAGCTTAACTTCATTAGCAAGGATTGGGTTCATTCTTATTGCAGTTGAATACAAATGTTCACCAAAACTGGTATTCATTTCCTCATTGAATTTATTACTTAGAATATCCTTTTCAATATCCAATTGAGAAAGAGCGTATTCCACTTCTTCATCAAAAGAATTCAGCCTGCGTATGATTTCATGCTTTCTGTACTCTATTGACGACTCTATAAGCGCTGTAAACTCATTTTTCCCGAATGCGTGAATACGCTGCGTGGCATAATTTTCTGGAAGCCAACTAGTTGCATAATTGGTTCGTGGATCAATTATGCTAAGCTGATCTCGTAGTCTCTTCTTATGCTCACTTACATCCTGCCGAAAAAGGTCTATGGCGAATTTTCCACCCCCAGGAAGTCCATAACCGATTTCTGCCCCTGCTCCAAAGAAAAATCCGACTTTCATTCAACCTCCAGGTGTCCGTACAACATCCAACTGTACGCTTAATTCACCAAAATAATTGGGAGCAAAGCGAGTATGTCCTGCGCGTTCAGCAATTTGGTAGTTTGGACATCGATTATTAATAATGGTTTTCTGGTATTACACTTTTCTAGATTGCTATGGCTAAATTTTTCTTATTTTAATTGACAAAATAATAT
>CAJXOV010000322.1 GCA_913057815.1 uncultured Flavobacteriales bacterium | reverse complement strand
TAGAGAGGTCTCGTGGGCTCGGAGATGTGTATAAGAGACAGGGCTCTACCTTTTGAGGTTTTACTTCCTTCTGGAATTTCGTAAACACGCATCCAGAAACATTTCCCTTTTTGTGTGAAGAATAGCATGTATTGGTGGTTTGTACCAACAAATAAATGTTCTAAGAAATCTTCGTTACGAGTGGTCGATGCTTTTTGTCCAACGCCACCTCTATTTTGAGTTTTGTATTCTCTTAATGAAGTTCTTTTTATATAACCAGCGTGAGATATTGTAACTATAACGTCTTCATCTGGAATCATATCTTCTATAGAAAGATCTGCTCCAGAATACTCTATAACGCTTCTTCTTTCATCACCATACTTTTCCTTGATTTCGGTAAGTTCATCTTTGATAATTTGAAATCTCACTTCTTCACTTCCAAGTATTTCTTCTAAACGAGCTATAGTCTTCATAAGCTCGTCATATTCTGCTTTTATTTTTTCACTCTCAAGACCAGTTAATTTCTGGAGTCTCATGTCTAGAATAGCTCTAGCTTGAAGTTCAGACAATTCAAAGGTTTTCATTAAACCTTCTCTAGCTATTTCTGGAGTCTTACTAGCTCTTATTAACTTGATTACTTCATCTAAATTATCTAATGCTATTAATAATCCTTCTAATATATGAGCTCTTTCTTGAGCTTTTCTTAGTTCGTATTGAGTTCTTCTAATTACTACCTCATGCCTGTGTTCTACGAAGTTTGATATTAAACTTTTTAAGTTCAACATCTCTGGCCTTCCTTTAACTAGTGCAATATTGTTGACAGAAAAACTAGATTGCAACGCAGTAAACTTGTATAATTTATTAAGCACTACATTAGGAATAGAATCACGCTTAAGTTCATAAACGATTCTCATTCCATTTCTATCAGACTCATCTCTAATTTCAGAAATACCCTCTAATTTTTTATCGTTAACAAGATCAGCAGTTTTCTTGATCATGTCTGCCTTATTCACTTGATAGGGAATTTCATCTACGATGATCATCTCTCTACCAGATTTCATTTCTTCAAATCTGGCTTTTCCTCTCATCACAATCCTACCCCTTCCTGTCTCGAAAGCATCTTTCACACCTTCATAACCATAAATCACACCTCCTGTAGGGAAATCTGGAGCTTTCACATATTGCATAAGCTCTTCTATAGTAATGTCGTTATTCTCTATATATGCAATTGTACCTTCGATTACTTCTGTAATATTATGAGGAGGCATGTTAGTAGCCATTCCTACTGCTATTCCACTAGCTCCATTACACAAAAGACTCGGAATTCTAGCCGGAAGAACTACTGGCTCAGAAAGTGAATCATCGAAATTTGGTCTAAAATCAACAGTTTCTTTGTCTAAGTCAGCTAACATTTCTTCTGCTATCTTTCTCAAACGAGCCTCGGTATATCTCATAGCTGCAGGATTATCTCCATCTATAGAACCGAAATTCCCTTGTCCATCTACAAAAGGATATCTCAATGACCAATCTTGTGCCATCCTTACCATAGAGTCATATACAGAAGTATCACCGTGTGGATGATACTTCCCCAAAACCTCTCCTACTATTCTCGCGGATTTTTTATGCGCTCTATTACTCATTACTCCTAAGTCGAGCATTCCATAAAGAACTCTTCTGTGAACAGGTTTTAATCCATCTCTCACATCTGGTAGTGCTCTAGAAACTATTACGGACATCGAATAATCGATGTACGCTGACTTCATTTCTTCTTCAATGCTAATAGGTACTATTTTTTCTCCGTCTGCCATTTCGTCTGTTTTAAAATTTTAGCATACAATTTGATATTTACAAAAATCTAGATTAGAAAACTGGGAGAATACCCAATTCTGATTTAGTTAAATAAATATCCAATTTGCTCAACGTACGAAGGTAAATTATCAATGAGGAGTAGGAGACATATTAAAGATGGAATTATTCACAAAATGCGGTGAAAAATTGACATCTTCGTGAAGTGTCAGATGCTTTCCTATATCTAAATTTGGAAATACACCGTATAAATGTATATTGGTAAATAATAACAAGTAAAGAAAACGATTAGATGGACGCTAAATTCTCAAAAAAAGTACGGTCTGTTATTACAAATAGCAGAGAAGAAGCTGTGAGGTTAAATCACGGATACATAGGTGTTGAACATCTTCTACTTGGCATTATTCTAGAAAACGATTGCACCGCAGTTAAGATTTTAGAATCTCTGGATGTAGATATTATGAAACTTAGAAACTTAATTGAGCTATCTACTAAGTCTTCGGCATCTACTGTAACAGGAAACAAAAACACTATTCCATTAGTTAAACAAGCCGAAAAAATATTGAAAATCACATATCTTGAGGCTCGATTGTTTAAAAGCGCTATCATTGGAACAGAACATTTGTTACTTTCAATTTTGAAAGACCAAGACAATGTAGCGACCAAGTCCCTAGCTCAATTCCAAATTGACTATGATTTGGCCAAAGATGAATTCGAAACAATTATTTCAAACGATAAAGAATTAGACATGCCAAGAAGTGAATTCCCAGGTTCTCATGACGAAGACGAAGACATGCCATTCAGCTCTGGAGGCGGAGGTGGCGGAGGTAACGCTGGCGGAAGACAAGGAAAAAAGGGTGATCCTAAAAGTAAAACTCCAGTTTTAGATAATTTCGGAAGAGATTTAACTAAAATGGCTGAGGAGAATAAATTAGACCCTATTGTAGGTAGAGATGCTGAAATAGAACGTGTTTCTCAAATTCTAAGTCGTAGAAAGAAAAACAATCCTATTCTTATAGGTGAACCTGGAGTTGGTAAATCTGCCATAGCAGAAGGTTTAGCTTTAAGAATAGTACAGAAAAAAGTTTCTAGAGTTTTATTCGGAAAGAGAATAGTTACTCTAGACATAGCTTCATTAGTAGCTGGGACGAAATACAGAGGTCAGTTCGAAGAACGAATGAAAGCTGTAATGAGTGAGTTAGAAAAGACAAGAGACGTTATCTTATTCATAGATGAACTTCACACCATAGTAGGTGCAGGTGGAGCTTCAGGTTCGCTAGATGCTTCTAACATGTTCAAACCTGCTTTGGCAAGAGGTGAAATTCAATGTGTAGGTGCTACTACATTAGATGAGTACAGACAACACATTGAAAAAGATGGCGCTTTAGAAAGAAGATTTCAAAAAGTAATAGTTGAACCTACTTCAGAAGATGAAACTATTCAGATATTAAATAATATCAAAGAAAGATACGAAGACCATCATAGTGTTACATATACTGACGAAGCTATAAAAGCATGCGTTAAATTAACTACACGTTATATCTCTGACAGATTTCTACCAGACAAAGCTATAGATGCCTTGGATGAAGTAGGATCGAGAGTTCATTTACAAAATATTAATGTCCCTCAGGAAATATTAGATATAGAGAAGCAAGTAGAGGAAGTTAAAGAGGAGAAGAATGATGTGGTTAAGAGCCAGAAATATGAAGAAGCTGCCAAGCTTAGAGACAAAGAACGTCAACTAGGTGAAAAGCTAGAAGAAGCAAAGAACAGATGGGAACAAGACTCTAAAAATCACAGAGAAACTGTAACTGCTGATCATGTGGAAGAAGTAGTGGCTATGATGACCGGGATTCCTGTACAAAGGATAGCTGAGAAAGAGAGTGGAAAGCTGGCTAGAATGGAAGAAGATCTTCAGGGAAAAGTTATAGGTCAAGATGAAGCTGTGAAAAAAGTGGCCAAGGCCATTAAAAGAAATAGAGCTGGACTTAAAGATCCTAACCTGTCTCTTATACACATCTGATGCTGCCG
>CAJXOV010000321.1 GCA_913057815.1 uncultured Flavobacteriales bacterium | reverse complement strand
AAACTCCACTTTTATCATTTCCCGAACATTCATAACTAGGTGAAACTCCCAGAAAAGCTTTTTCGTTTTCGGCACCTGGCCATTGATCATCTTCTTCCATATGGAATTCGTAAATCCTCATGCCGTTCTCGTCTAGCTCCATTTCAGAATCCGGCATTTCATATATTTCAGACAGGTCCTCGAAAGGGAAAGCTTTCATTTCAAAAGGAGAGATTTTCTTTTCACCTAATTCAACCGCATCCGTCCTGATTTCTCCGTTTCTTGAATAGACAATCATTACTGTATCACCAGGTTTTAAATTCCCAATGCTAATTACTAAATCATGAACATTATTATATTTTTCATTATTAATAGATAAAATGATATCTCCGCTTTGTAAACCCGCCTTTTCAGCTTGTGTGTCTTCTATTACATCCTGTATCAAAACCCCTTCACTAGACGGGCTGTCTGATAACATAACTCCTAAGAATGCTTTAGTTTCAAGTTCAAAATCAAAATCAGGCATATCGAAATATTCGATTTTAATGTCCTGATCTAAATTAGCTCCAGATAATTTTTTTACATTTATTTCAAAAGACTGACCTTCTTTTAAATTCCCAAGTTCATCTAGAACACCTAATTCTTCTAAGATGGAATTAATGTCCTGTCCATCTTTTATTTCGATGTTTTTTTCGATAACAGTGGTTTCACCGTTTTCTGATTTTTCTATTTTAATAGTAGCTTGCTGATTCTGTCCGTATGTAACAGTGTACATACAAAGCATAAGCGTAAAGAAGGATATAAGTTTATTCATAAGGATCTATTATAACACTCTCAAAGTTAAGTTAGAGAACTAGTGAAGCTTGTTAATAAGCTGAAAAAAGTGTTAAAGGGATTTGTTAAATAATGTGAGCTACGCTTCGATTAGTTTTAGGTATATGAAGTTCAGTTGTTTAGAGCTGGAGCTATTGTTCGTTGAAACTAGAAAAAGCTTCAGTTTTCTCTGAATAAATGAAAGTTAGATAATGGGACTACATGAATGTCTGAAAAGTAAAAATGTAAGATTTCAATATAATCATACCCCAAAGTGCTCATTTTCATAGCTCCCTCTTGGCAAAGTCCAACTCCATGGCCAAAACCTCTACCATCAATTTCTATTTCGTCATTCTCTATATGAGCAGAAAAAAGTGTACTTCTCAAATCAAACTCACTTCTCACTTCTTTTAAATGCAGCTGATTATTGTATTTGACTCTTCTCTTAGAGTTATCGAAGGTAGACAGACTGTCTAAATCAAAATTAATTCCATGGTTTTGAAAAAAGCCCATCCACTGGGTCTTTTTGATTCTTTTATTCCAGATGCTATGTGGCATGGCGTAGCAAAATGTATCTGGAACAGCTTTTAAATAAGGAACTGCTTCTGACCATACATCTTCACTATTAATAGTATGCCCACCACAGTTTGAATGAAATGCAGTCGTAATTAAATTCACATCTTGATCTACCACCACTACATCACTGGTAGCTCTAGTGGAACTAATTATATCGGGATTACTTTCAGATATACCTTTATATACTTGGCAGTGTACTTCATCACACAAATGAAATCCGTTTTTAGCGTGTTTAAATTTATTAGCCAATGCGTATGTTCTGCAGATTACAGCTTGAACTTTATAATATTCAGCATTTTGTCTAGAACCTGCTTCTGCTTCTACTACTCCAGATATGTATACATCTAAATCCTGAGTATTTACAATGCTCATTTTTTTTCCTCTATTCCAAAAATTCAAATGACCAGAAATTTTTCTTTTAATACTTTTTCCTTTAGGAGTAATTAAAAGCTCACAATCTGCGTCTTTGGCTATGAGTTCTAGCTTAGATGAACTGGTGTTTTTTAGCTTTAAACTATTTAATAAGATAGCTCCTGACTGATGAGTTACTATGAGTTTATCTCCATTGGTAACTGAGCCTATTAGCTCATCATTAGAAAAGATGTCATAATTACCCGAGTTAACTGTAACGGTAGCTGAATGAACATTTAAGTGATGAAACAAGCCGATTTTAATCGTCTCTGCATTTCCTAGGAATGAGAAGGATAACAAGAAAATGAGAATGAGAAAACGCATGGTACTAAATTAACACGCTAAAAGTGTGCCTTATTTTAGAGAACCTATAGTTTTTAACATGTGTTTGGCGGTTTTTTCACTTGCACCTGTATTCCCTAGTTTTTCTCTTAATTCAGAATAGTCTTGGAGCATTGATTCTCTCTTTTTCCCGTCAATTGTAATGAGTTTCATTTCAGAAGTGAGCTGATCAACTGAAGCTTCACTTTGAATTAGTTCTTTCACGGCTTCTTTATCCATGATAAGATTAACAAGAGAAATGTATTTAATCTTTACTAGCCTTTTGGCTATTTGATAGCTGATATTACCAGCCTTATATACCACTACTTGTGGCATGTTGTGAATAGCTGCTTCTAAAGTGGCTGTTCCGCTAGTGACCCATCCTGCTTCTGCTGCATGAAATAAATCATAAGTCTCTCCAAAAATCAAATGAACTTTTTCAGAAAGGTAACCTTCATAAGTAGCCTTGTCTTTACTAGGGGCACCAGCTATGACTATTTGATAATTGGGGAAATTTTCTGAAGCTTTGAGCATTACAGCTAGCATTCTTTTGATCTCTTGGTTTCTACTTCCTGGAAGTAAAGCTAGAATAGGAGAGTCATTGAGTTTATGCTTACTTCTAAAAGCATCTGCATTAAATTCTTTGGAAACTACATCTAATAGAGGATGTCCTACATAATTAACTTTGACATTAAACTTTTGGTAGAATTCAGATTCAAATGGAAGAATAGTATACATCTCATCCACATATGCCTGAATTTTTTTTACTCTGTTTTGTTTCCAGGCCCAAATTTGAGGTGAAATATAATACAAGCTTAGAATGCCTTTCTCCTTAGCGAATTTTGCCATTCGCAGGTTAAACCCAGGATAATCAATAAAAACTATGGCATCAGGTTGAAATTCTTCTATTTGTTTTTTGCAACGCTTAAAGTTGGAAAGAATAGTGCGGATGTTTAATAAAACTTCAGTAAAACCCATAAACGCTAGGTTTTTGTAATGTTCTAATAATTCCATTCCCTCAGCCTCCATCATATCACCTCCCCAGCCTTTTAGTTCAAGGTTTGGTTCATTGACTTTCATAGCCTTAATGAGGTTCGAACCGTGAAGGTCACCAGAGGCTTCTCCGCTTATGAAAAATATTTTACGAGGTTTCATAAGAACTTTTGTATGGCTATAGGTATAGCTAATAGTAGAAAGAAGAGAATTACACCGTAGGCGCTTTTATCTCGTTTAGTTTGATAGAATAAAAAGAACACTCCCACATTAGGCACTTGAGAAAGAGTGATAATGTTATACCGTATGCTAGGGTTGTATAATAGCTCGATGGAGGTTCCTAATTTATACCCTTTAACTAGCCAGTAGGATTCGATTAGGAATAGCCCCAAGAAAGAGCCAAGGATGGCAAATAATAGTCCGATAATTATGTGATCTAAGTTTTTCATAAAGTCTAGAAATCAAATATACATTTACTACAAATCCCAATCATTTAGAGATGAAATACTATGGTGCGCTGTTAAGTCGAATTGCACGGGAACTACGCTAGCATAGCCCTTTTCTAAGGCCGCTATATCTGTGTCCTCTCCTTTGTCTAAATGTGTGAAAACACCTTTCAGCCAATAGTATTCACCTTTCATAGGATCTTGTCTAACTTCAAAATTGTCTTCCCAGAACGCATTTCCTTGCCTACATATTTTTACTCCTTTAATTTTCTCTTTTGGGAGGTTTACATT
>CAJXOV010000320.1 GCA_913057815.1 uncultured Flavobacteriales bacterium | reverse complement strand
ATTGACCCACACTATCTTTGCACCGCTGAAATAAGAGCATGTCAGAGGATAAATCACATAACGAGACTTCTGCAGAGATAAACTCTGTAATTTCTACTATAGAAAAACTATTGGCCGATACCAATCTGTTATTTGAACTCCCGCGTGAACAGCGTGAAGCACTGATGATGGCTGCTGGAAAACTCTCTAGACCAAGCAAAGATGAGTTCGACAGAAGAAGAAAGGATGGAAAAAAGGCAGCCAAAAGAAAAAAGCAAGAAAGAGACAAGCATGCACGCAAAGAAACAGGCATAAGAAGCGCTCGAGAAGCATCTGTTTTCGAAGCGCCACAACTTATTTTAAATGCGGCTCCAAAGGGCGAAGAAGCTCCTGAGCTATCCTCTGCTAGAAACTGTTATGTGTGTAAAACAGAATACACCAAACTCCACCATTTTTATGATGCCATGTGTCCTGAATGCGGAGAGTTTAATTACTTAAAAAGATTTCAGGAGGCCGATTTAACGGACCAAGTAGCTGTGGTTACTGGTTCTAGATTAAAGATTGGTTACCATATCGTTTTAATGCTATTGAGGTCGGGTGCTACTGTGGTAGCTACTACTAGATTTCCTGTAGATTCTGCGCTGCGTTATGCTAAAGAGGCTGATTTCCAGGAATGGGGTCATCGACTTAAAATTCATGGCTTAGACCTCAGACATATCCCGAGTGTGGAGATATTCTGCAATTTTATAGAACAGAAATACGAGCGCTTAGATATCCTAATAAACAATGCCGCGCAAACTGTAAGAAGACCCGCTGGATTTTATGCGCACCTCATGCCCAATGAAGAGTTAGAGGCTGAAGCCCTCCCTCCTTTTGCTAAAGAAACGCTTGAAGACCACCATCACTGCCTGAGCGAGTTGGATGCCATAGCTCCTAAATCTCCTAGTAAGAATAACATGTTGCCAGTTAGTTGGCATGCTCCTGAGCCTGGCATTGGCCTTAGAAAATCCGCTAAACTTTCTCAAATTCCGTATAGTTTTGATAACAGTTTAACTACTCAAGAAGTTTTTCCTGAAGGTGAGTTAGATGCTGATTTACAACAAGTAGATCTCAGAAAAACAAATAGTTGGAGGTTAAAACTCGGTGAAATAGAAACACCAGAAATGGTAGAGGTTCAGCTGGTAAATTCAGTAGCTCCTTTTGTGCTTTGCAATAGGCTAAGTGCACTCATGAAAAAACAGGAAACTGGCATGAAGCACATCATTAACGTGAGTGCCATGGAAGGAAAATTCCACCGATTCAAAAAGGAAGATCGTCACCCACATACCAATATGGCCAAAGCGGCTCTGAACATGCTAACCCATACTTCTGCATCAGGTTTAGCCAAACATGGAATTTATATGAATGCTGTAGACACGGGTTGGGTTACAGATGAAGATCCTGCGGAGTTATCTAAACACAAAGAAGATGTGCATGATTTCCAACCACCGTTAGACATAGTAGACGGTGCTGCCAGAGTAATGGACCCGTTACTAGATGGCATAAACACCGGAAAACACTGGAGTGGAAAATTCTTAAAGGATTATTTTCCTATAGATTGGTAGGAGGTTAATTGACAATTTAAAATGGACAATTGACAACTTTTTAATGGCTAGCACTTATTCGCTGGCTCCTAATTATTAATTCTAGGTGCTAACACTAGTTTAGTCTAAAGTCACAGCTTCGCTGTTTTAGTCGAAAGTCAAGAGTCGTATGCGAAACCGCCACTCCTACCTCTCAAAAACTGTTCTTTTAAAATATCGACTTTAGAAGACTTTGGACTTTAGACTAACCCAGTATTAGAATCAAGAAAACTTTCGACTAAATTAGTATTAGAATCTCGCAATTGTCAATTATAAATTGTCAACTGTAAATTAAACAAGTTGTATCCCCTGCTCTTTTATCTCAATCTTTCTTTCCTTATACAGTGAACCAATAGCTCTTTTGAAAGCTTTTTTACTCATGTTCAACTCTACCATAATAAGGTCGGGCTTGCTTTTATCTGTCAGCGGTAAGAAACCTTCGCTTTCTTCCAGTGCTTTCATTACAGCCCTAGAATCTGGGTCTACCGTATTTCTATAACCCATAGGTCGGATAGTGATATCCAGTCTGTTCTCAGGTTGGATTTTCTTTACGTATCCTTTAAGAGTATCTCCTACTTCTAAATCTTGGAATACTTCGTTTTCGAAAACTAATCCTCTATGTCTGTGGTTTACTATCACAGCAAATCCC
This sequence comes from uncultured Flavobacteriales bacterium, assembly GCA_913057815.1. Classification (GTDB taxonomy): domain Bacteria; phylum Bacteroidota; class Bacteroidia; order Flavobacteriales_D; family Sanyastnellaceae; genus ASP10-05a. The sequence goes on along the minus strand of CAJXOV010000320.1, from coordinate 1,613 downwards.
ATGTCTGACTCACGCTGCACCATTAATTCTACTTCCTCTCCTTCCTCAATCGTAAGATCATCATTAGAAAGTCTTTTCTCTATTTTATTACTTCCATAAAGCTTTCCAGACTCTCTATCCTGATACATAAATATTATGTAGCTTTCTCCCTCTTCCATTCTCTCTCCCTCCTGCTTAGGTGGAATTAGCAGATCTTTATCCATTCCCCAGTCTACATAAACCCCTTGTTCATCTGTACTGTTTACGGTTAGAAAAGCAAATTCACCTAACGCTATAAGCGGCTTTTTGAGAGTAGCTTTTTTAGCTCCTAAAATTCCAGGATATACAAATGCGCTAACCGCGTCTCCCTCAGCTAGACTTTCGCTCACTCTTTCGGCTGGCAGAAACACTTCTGTTCCTTCATCATCTATTAAGGTAAAACCAGAATCTTCTGCTTTACTCACCTTTAAATCATTGAATTTTCCGAACTGAATCATGCCTTTGGGAATTTTCCGCAAAATTAAGTCATGAATCGATTGGTTTTCTATAAAACTGAAAGAGGTTGGGGAGAAGGATTTACGCGTTGCAACGCAAAGTTTTCTGCAGTTATAAAAGACCGCTATCGTTTCCGAAAGTTCCTCTGTGCATTAGTTTAAGATCTTTTAATGCTGAAGCTTTTACATTAACCTGCACGGTAAAACTCTTCCGTTCTCCTATAGGAATGTAATCAAACTTAAATTCCCAACAGTGAAGATCCCAATAAAGAGAAAGAGTAGTAGGTGTCCATCGGTCACCTTTTTCTGCTTGTAAATCATAACCCGTAGAATATCCGATTTTCCATTTTTCTAAAAGGGTTAGATCTCCTCTAGCTATTATACTTTGAGTAATCGATGCTGTATCTTTCTGTAGCTCCCTACTAAAGGAGTTTCTCCTATTAATAGTATATGTCAAGTTAGCGCTCCATGGTACTGTAAAATCTACAAACTCATTTCTCTTTAAATCTATTTCCTCTCTTAATTCTTCAGGCACCTGAGTAAGCTCATCTGCAGGACCTTCTAATCCTTCTTTTAGCTGTTCCTCCTCTTTTCCTTTCTTTTTAAAATCAGTACTTCTAAGAGTGGCTGTAATACCTCCACCCATATTTAAAAGTCTAGCCAACTTGTTTTCAGAATCAAATAAGAACGTATTGATCTGTGATCCACTTTCGTTTCTATCGTAAAAAGAATAAGAAGATGCGTAGTTAATATTCAACTTAGATCCTATTCTAGTTCCTGCGCTCACTGATAGATTACTCCAGTTCAACGAATCTCTTGACAAATCTCTATTTGTGCTAATATTTATTCGATCTATAATAGGAACTTTTCTGGGTTTATCTCCTTCCTCTTTTCCTTTCACCTTCATTTCCAAATTATTCAATAATCCAAAAGTTACAGATCCACTGCTATTATAATTGGTAGCTGTTCCAAAAATTCCAATCTGATGAGGATCATAAGAAACTGCAGCACCATCATCTCCGAAAAAGCCAAATTCTTGACTTCCTGTTTTAGGTCTGTACCTAAACCCTAACGAAGGTGTAAAGGTGTGTCTTATAGCTGTCTCTTATACACATCTGACGCTGCCGACGAATAGAGAGG
>CAJXOV010000319.1 GCA_913057815.1 uncultured Flavobacteriales bacterium | reverse complement strand
AATTAAGTCAGTTGCTTTATCATGAACAACGTTTGCAGAAGTATGTGCTGATCCATATTTCGTTGGATTCTCTCTAGCATTTTCTCCTAATGCAAATAGTTGAGTTTCTAATTTACCGTCAATTGCTTTGAGAGTTTTTCTTTGACCTTGGTCTATTGTTACAAAGGCGTCAACTACCTCTTTTGATACATTCATTGCCAGAAGAGCGGTGAGTACTAAGTACATCATACCGATCATCTTCTGCCGTGGGGTTTCTTTTCCACCTGCCATGTCTACTTGTTTTTAAATATTAGATAATAATTAATTGAGTAAAGTAGCACGCGGCTTACCCTTGATTCGCTCCTGATCCCATAGCATTTAACATATTGCTATAAACTCTATTAAGCGACTGTAAATTCGTAGATAACTCTCTTATATTTTCTTTATAAGCTTTTGTATCATCTACAGAATCTTTAAGATTTTCTACTAATTCGTTAATTCCAGAATACATATTTCTAGATTTCTCTAGTTCTGTCAACTGAAGCTCATACATATTATTTAGGGCTCCTAAATTTTCAGTCATTTTCTGTAAATGCTCTCCTGTAGCAGCTCCTGCTTCAGCACTGTTAGAAAGACCTACTAATGCTTCAGATGCAGAAGCATATGTATCAGATAATTCTCCAACTTTAGTATTTGCACTTCTTAATCCATCAGCATATTCCTTAGTAGCAGTAGATGCGTCCGTAATATCTGATAAATCTTTTGCTTGAGTAGAAAGAGATCTCATGCCATCTCCTAAACTCTGCAATAACTCGGGTTCAATTTTAGCTTCAATCAGCATATCATCAAGCTGCTCAGTAAGTCCTTTACCTCCACCAATAGCTGCTGAATGCTCATTTCTTTCTCCTGTAGCTAATTCAGGATAAACTAAAGTCCAGTCTGGATCTTCATGTGGTGGCTCAAATGCAGAAAAGAAGAAAATGAATGCCTCAGTTGTTAAACCAATTACAAGCATTGGTCCTGCTCCAGGCCAGTGCATAATTTTAAACATCGCTCCTACAATTACTACTGCTGCTCCGATACCGTACAGCTTAGCCATAAAATTTTTCCATTTTTTACTTCCTGGTCTCATTGTTTTCTTGCTTTAAAAGGTTTACTTAAATATTTCTTGTGGTTTCCGTTATTCAAATTTTACTCTCTGTTCCAGTCTTCCTGACTACCTGTTTTTCCTCTTCCCAGGTAACTCATTACACTTCTGAATCCGATATAAGATTTTGCAGTATCTTGATATTCGTATGTTCTTGTTCCAGTTTGGATGTAGTATCCAATATCTTTCCAAGAACCACCTCTAATCACTTTTCTCTTCAGTGCAGGAGGGTCAGATTTTTCAGCATTGTATTCATATTCAGTACTCATGTCATGAGCAAATTCGTAAACTGAAGGGTCGTAAGACGTATTACACCATTCAGCTACATTTCCTGCCATGTTGTATAAACCATAATCATTTGGCTCATAAGAATCGATTGGCACTGTGTAACATCCGTTATCCTCAACATAATCACCTCTCATAGGCTTAAAGTTAGCCAATGGACAACCTTGTATATTTCTTACGTAAGGTCCACCCCATGGGAATGGAGATAAATCCAGTCCACCTCTAGCGGCATACTCCCACTCAGCTTCACTTGGTAATCTAAATCTTTGAACGAATGTTTCACCTTGACTCATTTTCCATGTATTCAGGTAAGCCGTTCTCCATGCGTTGAACGCTTTAGCTTGTCCCCATGAAACTCCTACTACAGGATAATCATCATAAGCAGGATGCCAAAAATATGTTTCTGTTAATGGCTCATTAAATCCATAAGTAAAATCATGAACCCAACATAAAGTATCAGGATACACATTAATTACTTCTTCCACTACAAACTGAGATCTATCAGAATGTCTCTTTACAGAATGTAATTGATCCAATTCATTGGTAACCCCTAACTCTAAGTCTTTTCCTTCTTTACTTGCAGCAGCTTTATAATTAAACCACCAGTATCTGAAGTTTAATTCACTTGACTTAATTTCTCTTCTGTTATAGAAAGTTTCTACTCCTTGTAAATAGAACCTATCATATAAGGCATCAAATATATCTTCATCTTCCCAGTCAATATCTTCCTCCCAATTAATAACATATCCTTTCTTTACAAACCTATCTATCTCTCTTCCAAATTCATCTTCAATATAGAAGTATCTCTCATCATCATTATTGTAAAGTTCCGTTCTGAATAAGGAATCACGAGTGTAATTCACAAACTGACGGTACTCATTATTTGAAATTTCATGCTGATCAATATAGAAAGCCGGTACTGTAACTGTTCTAGAAGTAGCATTGATGGCATGAGGTACATCTTGATCACTAGGCCCCATTGTATAGGAACCGAAGTGAATGTAATTCATTCCAAAAGGATTTACTTGCACCCATTCTTCTCTAGGATAAACTCCTACGAGTTCACCTCGGTCGCCACCATAGCAGCTCACCAGAAAAGAGGCGACTAGAATATAAAACAACGATTTTTTCATGATTTCCAAAATTTAACTTGACACATACAACGTTTCAAGTAAGAATAGCAGGTTCTTATATAACTTCTTAAATACGAAGATTAAACTCCAATTGTTACGCTTTTATTTTAAAGGAACCTCGGATTGTAATGTTTCTTTCTAATAACCAGTTCGATTGGCTTGAAACAATATCCTAAGAACAACTCATGTGATCCAGAACTATAGTTCTTTACATCACTTAGTGTAACATCATACGAATAACCAAATTGAATACTGTGTTCCAGAGTTTGAGAACCTGGAAGTGGGTAGTTTAAACCAGCCATTGGTGAAACAGCATCTATTCCAGTTCTAACAGATACTCCAGCCCATACAAAATCATTCCAAAGACCTCTAACATTTACATCTACAGAAGTACTTACGGCATCGGATTTAACCATTAATGAAGGAAGCAACTTCCAATCTGGATTTAAGTCTGCTTCATAACCAGTCATGAAATAATAATGTCTAGAAACAGCAAAATCAAACGAAGTCCCACTTAAATCCTGAGCTGTTAAGTGAGTTGAACTTAGTCCCGCCCAAAACTTCGGTGTCTTATAAAACAACCCTAAATTCAAATCAAATGAACCAGCATTGTCGTCTCTAGCAGATGGAATCGAGCTATCTAAATCCGCACGATCTATAGCATACCAATCATCTCCAGCCTTAGTTCCTTGATAACCCAACCCAAGTCCAATGCCTAATTTACCCGGACCAACATTAGGAATATGAAAAGAGTAATTAAGTCTCACTGCATTATTAGTCAATGCATACCCATCAGATTCACTAACTCCTATAGGAGATGTATCTCCTGGAGCTGCATAAACAGCATTCTGTTGATTTCCTATTCTATCGTTCAATGCCGATATTCCTAATCCACCTTTTAGCATTTTAACTGGCTGATGATAATTCACTAGAAAAGTGTTAGGATTTCCGCTAAATCCAGACCATTGCTGTCTATAAAAGAGACCAAGACAGTTATCGCTTAACCCAGTAGCTCCTGGATTTAGTGACACCTGGTCATTAAAGAATTGGTTGAACTGATAATCTTGCTGTGAAGTCGCAGCAAAAGAACAGGTAAAGAGTACTAATCCACATAGTAATTTTCTCATCTTATTTTCCTCAGGTTATAGGGTTTCAAATATTTTTTTTCCGGTTTAAGAAAGCTGCTAAAATAGTGAAATTTAAATATTCACCAAATATTGTTAATGACAGAACAATAATTTAACACAAAACAGGGCTAAATTCAGACGCATCCTATACTACCTGTCTCTTATACACATCTCCGAGCCCACGAGACCTCTCTACATCT
>CAJXOV010000318.1 GCA_913057815.1 uncultured Flavobacteriales bacterium | reverse complement strand
GATGTAGAGAGGTCTCGTGGGCTCGGAGATGTGTATAAGAGACAGCATATAAGCTATCACTATCGGTTTGACCACAGGAATCATCTACGGTGAACACCAGAATAGCATCTTCAGTTACATTAAATAGTATGTCAGGAGAGTCACTTAAGACAATTCCATCCTCGGTACTCCACTGGTATGTATATGGTGAAACTCCCGTTATGCTAGAACCGAGTCCTATGAGGTCTTCTTCACATTCTATGAACTGATCATCTCCTGCTAGGGCTTCTAATGGAATTGGCGTTGCAAAAATGACATCTACTGTTTCCTGAGCTTGCTGTCCACAATTATCAAATACTGATATGGTTAAACTTGTTTCTACATCTGTGCTATAACTTATAGATTCAGTTCCACCAATAAAGAAAAAATTTCCATCATCAATCCAATCAATAAAAATAGGTTCCTCACCATTCACGACTGCTGTTACTTCAAACTCTTCTCCTGGACAAGTTGTTACTGACTCAGGTACTATTACTTCTAATTCAGGTACATCTGAATTTATAGTCAAATCAAATGATTCAGAAAAACCACAACCATCGGTAACAATTAAAGTCAATGCCGTAACAGAGTTGTCCCAAATAAAGAAATCACTAGAACTCGACATATTTGTTCCATCTTGATTTATCCATTGATATGAATAGATTCCATCACCTCCTCCTGCATTCGCAGTTAAGAAATCCCCAAACCAATTACATGAAATATTCAATATGGATGGAGTACTTGATATTGTGAGCGGAGGGAATACCGCTATATCCACATCAAAAGAGGCGATATCAGTAGAAGCTAAACATGTATCACTTACTGTTAAGTTATAGCTAGTAAATTCATCTGGTGTCACCTCTATAAATGGCGAGTCTTCACCTGACGACCAATCATAAAGGAAACCTCCAGAACCTCCAATAACAATAGGTTCTAATGTTACAGTAGCTCCTTGACAAATAGTTTCATTATACCCTTGAATTTCTAACGGAGAACTTTCAGTAATAAAAAACTCAAAAAATGATGGAACAGCTTCCCCTTGGCATACAGCCAAGTTTTGCATTATGAACTGTACAGATTCTATTCCTTCGGCTATGCCATCTTCGAATGCATCTAGCACAAATGATATCGTATCTACTCCTGGATCGAAAATTATATCTTCTGGAATAGCCGTATAGTCAACACCGTTTATGGCATCTCCTCCGTATGCTACTTCCACTACGAATTCTAAATCACTACTAATGGCAGCTGGTCTAATAAAATGTAAGGTTGATAATCCACATTCTTCATTCATTACTCCATCCTCGGTAGTTGCTTCAATTATCAGTTCTATTTCAACGGTTAGATTCGAACTTAAACTTCCTGACTTTAGAAAAACTCCAGAATCTAGAATACCGTCTCCTGCATCTGCCACTACTAGTTTCAAATGATATGTTTCACCACAAACCAATCCTCCTTTAATAGCTCGAAGCCCTTTGGTATATCCATCATAACCAACTACAGTGGAGTCGCTAAATTGTGGTTCAGAAAAGCCATCCCCATTTTCTTGATAATATTCAGGATACGAACCTGTATTCACGTTATCTATAGTTACAGGGATTGTCGTTCCAGGTATTAGAGCCATATTTTCTGCATTATTGGAGAATACTCCGCTAATCCCTGGTCCGCTTATAAAAAACCCAAAAGTATCATTATAGCCACCATTTACATATTCTAAGTATTCGTCAGAAGCCCATACATAGTCGAACCAGACGGTATCACCTAATGCTACAAAATCAAATTCTAGAACAGCTCCATCAAAGTAGGCTATATCATTTAACTGAGTTAAATCTGGATCATTTAATGGTAAACCTGATCCACCAATAGTATTCCCTGATTGATTATTTGGCCCTAAGGCAGTTTCTACATCACCGGAAGAAAGAATAATTCCATCTTGAAAATCTAAACCACAATCAACACAATCAAATGTTCCAATCTGCTCATCAGAACCATAAAAAGTTAAATTAGAAATGGTGATATTTTCACCTAGAAGGATTTGCATAGCGTCTTCTGCTGTAACAGAATTATCAACGGCTATTTGAGCTTGCAAAGAAACTGACAACAATATAAGTGACAGACTCCAGCAAAAGAGTTTGAAGAATCGCATAGTTAAGGTATATGTGCTTAAAAGTAAGACAATTTGATTTGTCAAACAGTTGCATAAACCTTCTAATACCTTTAACTCCTTTTTCTAAGAAATTTACTACTTCACTTTACTCCTCTGCATAGGATTTCCAGGACTGTCATATTTAAACAATTTGAAATCAGAAGGAACATTCTTAGAAGGCCAATAATTATTAGAAGTATCTGTGTCAGCAGTTTCTAAATATGGATCTAAGGCTATAGAAACAGCCTTTTTAGATGTCTTGAAAACCTTTGACACTTTTTCATCTCCCATTTTCCAAATCTCAGCAGGAATTCTCTTTATTTCAGAAGTACCATCTTCGTATTCGAACTGGATTATCAACGGCATCACTAAACCTCCAATATTTTCAAATGTGAGTTCATATAAATGAATACTAGACTTGAAAAGTTCTTTTTCTTCTTCAGTTAAATTTTGCACCGCATCTTCTGCTGCATTTAAATCAGATTTTGTAACACTATTTTCATCATACTTAGTATAAAAATCTACTGCTTTGGGATCAATCTCCACTAATGATTTCCAACCTTCTTCATTATTCCTAATTTGAGTAATATCCAATGGTTCCTCCGATTTTAGTTTAGAAGACTGAGCTTTATCCGCTGTTACATCTCCATTTCCTACTGGTACATACTTTACGTTTGACATAGAAATATCTACATGGTCATTGGTGTAAAACCAACCTCTCCAATACCAATCTAAATCTACTGCAGACGCATCTTCCATGGTCCTGAATAAGTCAGCTGGAGCAGGGTGTTTAAATGCCCATCTTTCACAGTATGTTTTAAAGGCATGGTCAAACAATTCTCGGCCCATCACTGTTTCTCTAAGAATATTTAATGCTGTAGCTGGTTTACCGTAAGCATTGTTTCCAAACTGAAAGATGCTCTCAGAATTAGTCATTATAGGAGATATTCTTGATTTATCACCTTTCATATATTCTACTATGTTTCTAGCAGGTCCTCTTCTAGAAGGGTAATTCTTATCGAACTCTTTTTCAGTTAAGAATTGTACGAAGGTGTTTAGACCTTCATCCATCCATGTCCATTGTCTTTCATCTGAATTAATAATCATTGGAAAAAAGTTATGCCCTACTTCGTGGATAATTACTCCAATCATTCCATGCTTTAATCTAGAGGTATACGTACCGTCAGATTCTGGTCTTCCAAAATTGAAACAAATCATTGGGTATTCCATCCCTATAGATTTGGCATTTACTGAAATAGCTACAGGATAAGGATAATCGATTGTATATTTTGAATAAGTTCTTAAAGTTTGAGCTACAGCTCTTGTGCTAAACTGTTCCCACAAAGGATTTCCTTCTTTAGGATAATAACTCATAGCCATAGGGCGCTTATCTCCTACTTGTACTCCCATGGCATCCCATATGAATTTTCTAGAAGAAGCAAATCCAAAATCTCGAACATTTTCTGCTTCGAATACCCATGTCTTTTTCCCCTTTTCTTTACCTTTTTCTGCTGTTTCAGCTTCCGCCTGAGTAACTATAAGGACTGGTTCTTCTGCTGTTTTTGCTGTTTCAAATCTTTTTCTTTGTTCAGCTGTTAACACACTTTTAGAATTTTTTAATTCTCCAGTAGATCCAACTATATGATCAGATGGCACTGTAATAGATACCTGTCTCTTATACACATCTCCGAGCCCACGAGACCTCTCTACAT
>CAJXOV010000317.1 GCA_913057815.1 uncultured Flavobacteriales bacterium | reverse complement strand
TCCTGATACTGATGAACCAGAGTCAAGAAAGCCAAGTGCTGCTGAACCTTTTGCAGCTTTAGCTTTTAAAATTGCAACGGATCCGTTTGTTGGTAGACTTTGTTTTACTAGAGCGTATTCGGGAGTTCTTCCTTCTGGGTCTTATGTGTTGAACACAAGAACTGGAAAAAAAGAAAGAATAAGTAGAATATTCCAAATGCATGCAAATAAGCAAAATCAGATTGATACTCTACAAGCTGGTGATATTGCTGCATTGGTTGGATTTAAAGATATAAAGACCGGAGATACTCTTTGTGATGAAAAGAACCCAATAGTTCTTGAGTCTATGGATTTCCCAGATCCTGTAATCGGAATAGCTATCGAGCCTAAGACTCAAGCTGATGCTGATAGGTTGGGTATGGCTTTAGGAAAGCTTGTAGAAGAAGATCCTACTTTTCAGGTTAAAACTGATGAAGATTCAGGTCAAACTATTATTAGTGGAATGGGTGAACTTCATTTAGAGATCATCTTGGATAGATTGAAAAGAGAGTTTAAGGTAGAATGTAATCAAGGAGCTCCACAAGTGTCGTACAAGGAAGCGATAAGTGGAAGTATTAAGCATAGAGAAGTTTACAAGAAACAGTCTGGGGGTAGTGGTAAGTTTGCTGATATCGTGGTTGAGATATCTCCAAATGATGATCCTGAGAATCCAGGGCTTGTATTTAAGAATAGTGTGAAGGGAGGAAATGTTCCTAGAGAATTTGTTCCTTCTGTAGAGAAAGGATTTAAAATGGCAATGGCTAACGGTGTGTTGGCAGGTTATCCTTTGGATTCTTTGAGTGTAGAGTTAAAAGATGGAGGTTTCCATGCGGTAGATTCTGATGCACTATCTTTTGAGCTTTGTGCTAAAATGGCTTATAGAGCTGCTTTACCACAGTGTAATCCAGTTCTTCTTGAGCCTATGATGAAGCTTGAGGTAGTTACTCCAGAGGAGAATATGGGTAATGTGATTGGTGATTTGAATAAGAGAAGAGGTTTAATCGAAGGATCTTCTGAAAGAAACGGAGCTACCGTAGTGAACGCTAAAGTTCCTCTTTCTGAAATGTTTGGTTATGTAACTGACTTAAGAACTATAACATCAGGTAGAGCGACATCAACGATGGAGTTCTCACACTTTGCACCAGCACCTAAAAGTGTAGCAGAGGAAGTAATAAAGAAAGCTAAAGGAGAATAATTAAGATTATAATTAGAGAGGACAATGGCTCAAAAAATTAGAATAAAATTAAAGTCTTACGATCATAACTTGGTGGATAAAAGCGCTGAAAAGATTGTTAAAACAGTGAAGACTACAGGTGCTGTAATTAGTGGGCCGATTCCACTTCCAACACACAAAAGAATTTATACAGTTCTTAGGTCGCCTCACGTGAATAAAAAGGCTAGAGAGCAGTTTGAGCTTAGCTCTTACAAGAGATTAATCGACATTTATAGCAGCAGTGCTAAAACGGTTGATGCATTAATGAGACTTGAGCTTCCAAGTGGAGTTGAAGTAGAAATAAAAGTTTAACTAGTATCTATTAAATTAAAAGATATGCCTGGATTAATAGGAAAGAAAATAGGTATGACTAGTATGTACAGTGCCGATGGTAAGAACTTACCATGCACAGTGATATCTACTGGTCCTTGTGTTGTAACACAAGTAAAAACCATGAAAACTGATGGCTACGAGGCTGTGCAGTTGGGATATGGTGAGAAGAAGGAGAAAAGAACGACTAAATCTCTAAAAGGTCACTTTAATAAGAGTGGTGGTAGTCTTTTAAGAACTCTAGTAGAGTTTAAGGGATTCAAGCAAGAGGTGAAAGCTGGTGATGTCTTAAACATCAGTGATGTTTTTGAAGAAGGGGATTTTGTAGATGTTGTTGGAACTTCAAAAGGAAAAGGATTTCAAGGTGTTGTAAAACGTCATGGATTTGCAGGAGTTGGGCAAGCTACACACGGTCAGCATAATAGACTAAGAGCTCCAGGTTCAATTGGTGCAGCTTCAGACCCAGCAAGAGTATTCAAGGGGATGAAAATGGCTGGTCAAATGGGTAATGAAAGAGTAACTGTTCAGAACCTAAAAGTATTAAAGATTCTTGCAGATGAGAATCTTGTAGTAATTAGTGGTGCCATTCCTGGTGCTAAAGGTTCAACTGTTTTTATAAAGAATTAAGATGCAAGTAGAGATTTACGCTAAAGACGGAAAAAAGACTTCGAAGAAAGCTAAGCTTGACGAGGCTGTATTTGGAATCGAACCTAACGATCACGCTATTTACTTGGATGTAAAAAGATATTTGGCTTCTCAGAGACAAGGAACTAATAAGTCCAAAGAGAGAGGAGAGATTGCTGGAAGTACAAGAAAAATAAAAAAGCAAAAAGGGACAGGAACTGCAAGAGCTGGTTCTATTAAAAACCCGTTGTTTAAAGGTGGAGGAACTATTTTCGGACCTAAACCAAGAACTTATAAAGTTGCTTTAAATAAGAAAGTTAAGAGTTTGGCTAGAAAGTCGGCCTTGAGTTATAAAGCAAAAGAGAATAATATAGTAGTAATGGAATCTGTGGCTTTAGATTCTCCAAAAACCAGTGCTTTTAAGACTATTCTTAATAACATGGAATTGGCGGACAGCAAGTTGCTTTTTGTAACACCTGACTATAACACTAATTTACACTTGTCTTCGAGAAACCTACAAAAGCAAAGAGTTATGTGTGCTAATGATTTGAGTACATATGATATACTTAACTGTAGTAAGCTTGTATTATTAGAAGGTAGTGCTAACAAAATTGAGGAAACTCTAAAGTAACGAGAGATGAAGACAATATTAATAAGACCACTCATCACTGAAAAGACTTCTAAGGCTACTGATAGACATAATCAGTTTAGTTTTATAGTGAATAAAGACGCTAATAAAATTGAAATTAGAAAGGCAGTTGAGTCAGAGTACAAAGTAAGTGTCAAGGAAGTTAGAACCATTAATGTAGATGGTAAATTGAAAAGTAAGTTCACTAAAACTGGTGTTGTTTCTGGGAGAAGACCTTCCATTAAGAAAGCAGTTATAAGTCTTCAGGCTGGTGAAACTATTGATTTTTATGCTAATCTATAAGAGATAGAATTATGGGATTAAGAAAATTAAAACCGATTACCCCGGGACAACGTCACAAGATTATTTCAACTTTTGAAGAAATAACTACTGATAAACCGTATAAGCCTTTATTAGCTCCTTTGAAAAAATCAGGAGGTAGAAATAATACTGGTAAGATGACCATGAGATATAGAGGTGGTGGTCACAAGAGAAGATATAGAATAATAGATTTCAAAAGAGATAAGCATATTGAGGCTACTGTCTTGACTGTGGAGTACGATCCAAACAGAACTTCAAGAATTTGTTTGGTGGAATACACTGATGGTGAAAAAAGATATATCATTGCACCTGCTGGAATTGAAGTGGGACAAAAGATTATGTCTGGTCCAAAAGCAACTCCTGAACTAGGGAATACAATGTATTTATCGGATCTACCATTGGGTACTGTGATTCACAATGTTGAATTGACTCCAGGTAAAGGGGGGATCATGGCTAGAAGTGCTGGATCTTCTGCACAATTGGCGGCAAGAGAGGGGAAATATGCAGTTATTAAATTACCGTCTGGTGAGACTCGAATGATACTTGTTAAGTGTTGTGCTACTGTTGGATCTGTATCTAACTTTGAACATAACTTACAAAGATCTGGAAAAGCGGGTAGAACAAGATGGTTAGGTAGAAGACCAAGAGTAAGGGGTGTAGCGATGAATCCAGTAGATCACCCAATGGGTGGTGGAGAAGGGAAGTCATCAGGTGGACATCCACGTTCTAGAAAAGGACTTCCTGC
>CAJXOV010000316.1 GCA_913057815.1 uncultured Flavobacteriales bacterium | reverse complement strand
ATGTTATAAATAAAGTGAAAAAATGCTAGCATTTTTTCACTTTATTTATAACATCCAATCCAAACTGAATGAGTAAGCTAAGAGCCGTTATAGTCGATGATGAAATGCACTGCAGAGAAAACCTAAAAATGCTAGTGGAAGATTTCTGCGAAAACATAGAGGTTTTAGCCACAGCAGAAAACGCTACTGATGCCAAAGAAAAAATCAAATCCCTAGAGCCGGATGTTGTCTTCTTGGATGTAATGATGCCAAATGGAGATGGGTTTAGCGTGTTAAAATCATTTGAAAACAGAGATTTCTCAGTGATATTCACTACCGCTCATAATGAGTTTGCGCTAAAAGCGATTAAGGAATCTGCAGTAGATTATTTAGAGAAGCCAATTAATATAGATGATCTCCAAACGGCTGTAAACAAACTCCAAAAAACAGAAGGGAAAGAAGATATAAGCCTTTCCAAAATTAACGCCCTTATTCAATCGGCATCATCCAATAACAACCCTCAGAAATTAGCCGTACCCACAAGTAACGGGCTAGTAATGGTAAACACAGAAGAAATAATTCATTTAGAAGCAAGCGAAAGCTACACTACGTTATTTCTATCTACTGGAAAAAGGCTTGTTAGCAGTAAGACTATAAAAGTGTATGAAGACCACTTATCCGAAAAAGACTTTTATAGAGTGCATAAATCGCATATCATCAATGTAACTCACCACCTAAAAGAATTTAACAGAACAGAAGGGAACATGGCAGTAATGAGCGATGGAACTCATGTTCCTGTGAGCCGAAGAAAGGTAACGGAGTTTGTCGATTATATAAGCACTTTTTAATGTCCTTAAAACCCTTCTTTCTTTTCCTATTTCTCCTTATTTTCTGTTCTTTACAAGGTCAGAAATTTGTTTTTCTCAACTATGATGTAGATGATGGATTAGCTCACTCTCAGGTTCGCTCCCTGTTTCAAGATAATAATGGTGCTTTATGGGTCGGTTCATTAGGCGGGGCCAGTAGATATGATGGCCAGGAGTTCACGAATTTCTCTACAGATGATGGATTAGTGAATAATGATGTAAAGGCTATAGACCAGCTAACCAATGGCGATTTAATATTTGGAAGCGTAGGAGGTGTAGCTATCTATAACGGACGTTCATTTAGTCCATATAAATTTTCAGATAACTGGAAAAGTGCTAGCATAAATAAGTTTTATTGTTCAGGTGATAGCGTTCTAATCTGTTCTGAGAAAGGGCTTATGTCTTATAGAAACAATAAAATTAGTTACTTCCCCTCTTTTCTTCCTGAAGGGGATATGAATCTGAAATCCATTACTCCAGTGGAAGAAGGCTTCCTATTTCTTACTAAAAACACCCTTTATTTATGGAGTTCAGACGGGTTCAATCCTGTTCTCACAGCAGCAGAAGTTTCAGAGCAGCTAAATGAAGAAACCTCATCATTTATGGATATGGTGATGGACAAAGAAGGGAGAATATTTATTTCCACAGCCACTATCGGGCTTATAGAATATACAGATGGAAGCATCGATAATCTTTCTGTAAATGAGGGAATGGTAAGCAATGTTTTAGGCAATCTATACATGGATGAGCATGAAGACATTATGGTTTGTTCTAAAAATGGGTTAAGCCACATTAAAGAAAATGAAATCTACTCGTTTACAGAAAAAAACGGATTGGAATTTTCCGATGTAAAAGCAGTATTAAAAGACAATGAAGGAAGATTTTGGATAGGAACCAACGGAGGAGGGTTATTCAAGTTTACTGGGTATTCTTTTACTTATTTCAATAAAGGTGATGGACTTTCTAGTGATGTAGTCATGAGTATAAATTCTCCTAGAAAAGGTGAAATGGGGTTCGGAACATTCGATGAAGGGATTTCTATGGCTAAAACTGACGAATGGAGCTATTTGAGTGGTAATGAAATAAAAAACAACAAGGTATGGACTAGCACCATCGATGGAAAAGGACGAGCTTGGTATGGCTCATCTGGCGGTATTAATGTAATTGAGAATGGAAAGTCAGTTCGAAGCATCACTAAAGATGAAGGATTGGATTACTCCAAAGTGACCTTTTTGTACTACGAAAACACCTCGAATTGTGTTTGGGCGGGCACCAGCAGAGGACTAAATAAAATCAAAGGGGACTCGGTGGTTCAAATGGAAGAATTCACCGGAAGTAGAATTAGAGCTATAGAAAAGAAAGGAAACGCACTGTTTCTAGGTTCTAGACAAGGGGTGTGGAAATATGAAAACGACACTTTCGAACTTTTAGATATCGGACAAAAAGCTGAAGATAAAACAGTTTACTGTATTAAAAGTTTAGACTCAATTCTTTGGGTAGGAGCCAAAACTGGCCTGTTCAGAGTGTCAGAAAATGGTGCTCAAGAAATAAATCTTTCGTCCAGCTTTTCTTCTAAAACGATTAACTTTTTAGAGTCTGACCCAGATGGAAATATTTGGGCAGGAACCAATCTAGGTTTGTTTAAAATAAGTCCAGAGTTGGAAGTAGAATCTTTTACCAAACAAGACGGATTAATCAATCTAGAAACTAATCTTAACTCAGTTTTCTCGGATGAAGAAAGTTTATGGTTTGGAACTAGCAAGGCATTGCAACGCTTAAACTTCAAAGAACTGAAGCAGGCTAAAACTCTGGAACCACCATCAGTGGTGCTAAAGGAAGTAAGATTAAATTTGGAAGAGACGAACTGGTCTGATGGGTTTAAACATTTCATCCCTGGCAGTAATGTTCCGATTTCACCAGTATTAAAGTATAGAGACAATAATTTCTCATTTAGATTTCACGCTAAATCGATAGAGGATGCTAGCAATTTGAGGTATCAATACATGCTAGAAGGTTTTGATGAAAATTGGCAGCCTATAACTGAAGAGGCCAGTGCCACCTATACAAATCTACCTTACAGAGATTTTAAGTTTAAAGTCAGAGCCAAAAGGCTCAGCCAAGCTTGGGGAGAAGCTATGTATTACGATTTTTCTATTAAACCCCCTTTTTGGCAGACTTGGTGGTTCATTTTAATAGGTCTTCTATTAAGTTCCTACTTAGCATTCTCGGTATTTCAGTATAGAAGAAAAAACCTTATCACAGCTCTTGAAAAAGAGAAGTTCGAAATAAAATCCAAAATGCTATCCCTGGAGCAGCAGAGTTTAAACAGTAGCATGAACCGCCACTTCATTTTTAATGCACTAAACTCTATACAATACTATATAAACAGACAAGACCGTTTATCTGCCAATAGGTATTTGTCCAGTTTTGCGAAGCTGATAAGAAAAAACTTAGACAGCTCACAAGTTAACTTCACTTCTCTCTCTGATGAGCTTGAAAGGCTAGGCCTTTATCTAGAAATAGAGAACATGCGGTTTAAAGATAAATTCGAATACGAAATAAATGTATCTGACTCTGTAGATGAAGAAGTAGTAAAAATTCCATCCATGCTACTTCAGCCATTCTTAGAAAACAGCATATGGCACGGTATACTGCCTCAGGAAAAGAAAGGAGAAATTTCAGTGGATATAGAAAAGAATGAGCTGGGTCAAATGGAAATCAGAATCAAAGACAACGGAATAGGTATTCACACTAGCCAAGCCCAAAAGAATGGTAAAGCCGCTCATATTTCTCAAGGGATGAATATTACCAGCGGACGCATAGAATTACTCCAAAGAATCACAGCTGAGAAAGTAACTTTGATAGGCCCTTTTGAAATGAAAAACGAATGGGGAGAAGTGCTAGGAACGCAGGTAACCATTAAGCTCCCTATGGAGTATAAAGAAGAAGTAATAGGTTAATCGAAGAGATTTTCGTATATTTACTAAACAGCTGTCTCTTATACACATCTCCGAGCCCACGAGACCTCTCTACATCTC
>CAJXOV010000315.1 GCA_913057815.1 uncultured Flavobacteriales bacterium | reverse complement strand
GTGGCGGGTTAAACTAACTATTTCAGGAACAAATGTTTCATCTAATTCTCTAACTGTCAAATCTTCCATCTTTAAAATTTGTTTACATTAATGATTATTGTAAAATTAACTTCACGCTTTTTTGAGAGTTATTTGTTAGAATATTGACATGGTAGATCCCTGAAGATAGATCTGTTAAGTCAAGGCTGAAAGCACTCCCCTTAGGGATGTTTACCTCTTTATATTTTTTAACTTGATAACCCGCAGAATTGTACACCGAAAGCTCAGAATGCTCAAAGTGAGAAGCTGAATTATTGAAAACTGAGATTTTACCTTCTGAAGGGTTAGGAAAAATCACCAACTCTTCTTCTGACTCACCTATTATACTCACAGAACAATCAAAATCGTAGGACTCAACTTCAAAAAATGAACGAACATTATCTTCAACATAACACGGGCGCTCTTCAGCGAATCTTCTTAAAATGTCTATTTGATTATACCATTCATCCATACTAGCAGGATAGTTCCACCTAGCTATGTGCTCTTCCATCTCTGGCAAATAAAGTTCAACGAATTCATTTAAAACCTCTTCTATTATAGGTGTGTCGAAAACAGATTCTTGGCAGTAAGCAAACCTTTCTACAAATCTGTTTCGGAAGTTTTCATTTTCTAAAAGTTTTCTGAAGAGTTTATTTGAACAAGGGCAGTTTGGCCACTCGCTAGATTCGCTAGAGGCATGTTCCATTGAGAGTACAGATGGTGCGCTGTTTTCACTAAACCCGAAGGATAAGTCCAAATCAAAAATCAGAAACCTCCATTTAGATTCAGGTTCTGTTGACTTCCATATTTTAAAATTATTGCACGGCCAATCATAATTAGCAAAGTAGATTTCAGCTATCTGAAAATCTATCAAATTAGAAATATCGACTCTGTCAGAAACATATGTGTAGTTTTCCTCTTCATCCAAATCATGATCATCCAAGTAGGTCAATAAATCTAAATATTCTGAATTTTCTCCCTCTTCCACCTCTCCACATATCCCTAAAACATTTACCTCTTCAGGCTCTACTCCGTACTGGTAATTAAAGTGGTGTTCATCATACTTTTCTCTGATATTATGAATGCCCCAATATTCTCCATTGATAAATAAAACTACAGGTTTAAATGCTTGTAAATCTAAATTCAGAGGTGAAATCACGCGTTGCAAAAAAGCATCCTTAAAATGAGTTTGAAGAAAATCATTTCCGGAATTCCTAAATGTCAATCGCCTGAATTTTTCAGAAGCTGAATCGGGAAATAATGACAGGTTAGCTACTTCTAATCCATAGTCATTTCTAAAGTATACGTTAAAAGATTTTTGAGGATTAGAAGCACTACCAAACCCTCTCATTCTCATTCCGGCATCAGTATCTAAAGCTAATTCACCATTTTCTTGGAAGTAAGAAATATGCATTTCTCTCTCCCATTCTTGACCTCGGTTATGATAATTTCCATAAGGCCACCAGGCCCAGCCTACCTCATCATGACTGCTTCCTGGAATATATATCCCATTTTCGTAGTCAAATAAGTTCAGACTATCCGTAACTAATGAAACCACAGGAAACGAATACTTTTCAGACAACTGGCTACCTATGAAGTAGGTTTTGGTTTGAACAGAACTTAACATCTCCAATCCTGAAAATGCAGCATACCTTACTACATGACATTGGTTTACTGTTTCGGGCGTTTTCCATTTAAATACTTCTAATTGATAAGGCCCTTCTAATGGAGTAGTCGGGATGAAACTAATTCCTTCATTGGATGACTGATTTACTCCTAATTCTAATTCTGAAAATACTGGACTATCTGCATTCGGCAAAGAGCCATCTAGCGTATACCTAATTTCCGAGGAAGAACTGCTAGATAATTCTAATGTGATAGCCGAATCATAATACCCTGAAGAATGAGAAGAGAAAATAGCATTCGGAATATCGTTAGCATCACCAGGGGTGCTACTTTCTGTGGATACTAATTGATCACTTCCATCTGAAATTCTAGAATAAGAATGATCTGATTCTAACCAGATAGGCGGAATAGTAGAAATTACTTCAGCTTGTGCATTTGATAGAACTATGAACTCCCCAGATTGACTGATCTTAAAATTAGTATGTAGCTCCGTTCCTACTGTTAGGTCTTTTTCTGAAGCATAAATCAATAAATGGCCTCCTGCAGGAATAATAGCTGAAGGAAACTGCCATTTGGCTAAATTTTCATCATCATCGGTAAGGTAATATCCTTCTACATTAACCTCAATTCCACTCGGGTTATAGATTTCTATCCAATCACTAAAATCACCATCCAAATCTTGAATGGAAGATTCATTTTTAGACATAAACTCATTGATTAAGACATTCTGAGCATTCAAAGTGAATTGAAACGCCACTAGAAGGCAAACTACTATGCTACATTTTAAATGTTTCAATTCGATATCATTAGCTTTTCTAATTTACCACTCTATAACTTAACAGAAATAACTCAGCCCCTTTTTCTGCATCAACTAAATCTAAAGAGTAGGTTATTTTAAGTTCATTTTTTAATTCCTCTTCGCTCACCAATACAGTATCTCCTATGGATAGTTCATTCACACTTTTGCAAAGCTCAATCTTCTGTCCTATCTCTACCAATTTGTACTTATAAAACAACAAACTCCCGTTCCAATTGTTATGAAGCACTTTTATATTATCTAATGATCTGTTTTCCTTTATCTGCTGATAAATAAAAGCCTCCTTAGATTCTAATTTCATTTCACCTTCTCGAATGTTATTGGCTTGAGACTTTTCAAATGTGATTACATAAGGATAAGCAAATATCCCTGCTAAAATGACATAACTGTTAAATGAAGATTTCCACTGAGAATTGTCGTTTACGAGATCGGTTAATTTATAAATGACGAATCCAGCTAACAGTGCTAAATAAGGATATAACGGCAGGTCGTACCACTCCAACTTGGTGATGGAAATCATAATCACTGCTAAATAAACTAGGGCCAAAAAGGTCAGCGTCAGAAGGAGGTCTTTCTCATTTGACTTTTTTGAAAAAAGAGCAACTAAAATTCCTATAACAGCCAATGTAAACCAAGTAGAAAATCGGACTCTAAACAAATTATCTAAATAGAAAAACAAGGGTTGTTTATGATAATCTACTGCACTAGTTAATCTTCCAGATTCACCGTTGAATAGCTTGTTTAAGTATCCAGGAGTATCTACCTCTCTTAACCAAAACAAACTAAAAATTATGACTACAAAAAGGAAAACACCAGTTAGAAACTGCCAATTAAATACGAATTTTCTAAACTGATTTTTATATAACAGAACCGCTACATATGCAGGTGCGAATAATAGTGATGCATGAAGCTTGGTAAGAAATGCCAGTAGTAAAAAGAGAAAAAAGTATAGAATCTGTTTCTTATTCTCTCCTAAAACAAAACGAATAAAACTAAGATTAGCTAGGAGTAAGAAGAGGGTTAAAACCGAATCAGAATCTCCGGTTCGGCCTGTATGGAAGTGTAAAAAACCATAAGATGTAAGTAAAACAAGGGAACTACTCCATGCCCATATTACATTGAATTTAGACTTCACAAAATTAAAAAGAGCCAATACTGATATTCCAGCAGCTAAAGCAGAAGGAAGTCTAATGGCAGTTTCATTGAAGCCTAATATTTTTACAAAAATCGCTTGTAGCCATGAAGTAAGCGGAGGTTTGGTATTATAAAGGTCAGGAAGGCCTTCATAATAAAGAGAGAAGCAGTTTCCATTATGAAGCATTTCGTAGGTATTCACCGCGAACATCGACTCATCCCACCACCTCATGTGAAAACTCCCTATCTTCAAAAACACCACAAAATAAATCAGCGCTAAAAGCACTGCATAATGAATG
>CAJXOV010000314.1 GCA_913057815.1 uncultured Flavobacteriales bacterium | reverse complement strand
TTCGTAGATTTTTCTATGGTAGGAAATGAAGTAGCTACTATCACCGATAATAAAATCGGTGTTGGTTTGAATTTTTTGTACTAAACTAGTTCTGGACGATAGGTTTAAGTCAGCTGCTTCAAGAGCACTCACTTCAGAAAGCATTTCTGCATCTAATGGCTCTCTTCCTATTAAATCAATGTACAATCGATTCACATAATTTTCTACTTGAAGTGTAGAAATTCCACTGTATAAAGGGATGTCATTATTTTCAAAAGTTTCCTTTTCCTTCTTACATGCAGCTATAGCCAAAGTAATTATGAAAAAGATGAGTAGGTGTCTCATGACGTAAAAAAGTGGTTTGTATAAAAATACGATTTAATGTCATCTGATTAAACATCAATACTTAATAAACTTTTTATTAGAGCTATTTCCTGTAGTGAATTGTAAAATATAGACACCATGTGCGAAATGAGAAATATCTAATGTGTGATTTCCTGAATTAATTAAATTACCGCTGGCTATCCTTTTTCCGTTTAGATTAGAGATGATAAATTCTGTATTAGATTCAGCACTAGAAATGATAATAAAGTCTTGAGCTGGATTAGGGTAGAGGGAAATTGATTCTTTCTCATAGTTGGAAATTCCAGAGACCAGCAGTGGTTCACTTTGTGCGGTGCAATTACTGCCGTTATCCAATTCCAAAATATAAGTACCGTCCTCTGGATTGATAATATCAAAAGGGGCATTTTCTAATACTACTTCTCCATCTAGGATCCAATTGTAAATATTCTCATTTTCACAATTAGAACAAAAGATTTGATTAGAGGAACTGACATAAGATAACTCAGGTGCCATAATAGATTCGAAGACCGTGATGGTAGCTTCTGCGGAGCTAACAAAATCACCCACAGTATATGTATAAGTAATGTAATATATGCCCGGTTCTGAGTACAAATGAGTGAACATATTTGGTTCACAGGTTTCTATAATAGTTCCATCTCCAAGATTGAAATTGCATTCAGCGTTTTCAGACAGGAGAGTTTGATTGGTTATCTCTAGCTCAAAAGGTGCACATCCAAATAATGCGTTGGTATCAAAAACAGCATTATCAAAAAGACATGATCCATCATCTTCATTGGCTATGTCATCATAATTAATGGCTTCAGGGTTTGTGCATCCTGAGAAAATGCATGTAGTGTTGTCAATTATGTCAACATCAATGTCATAGTTGTCCGCTTCAGGATCATCGCATCCAATAGTAGTACACGATCCATCTTCAAAGTTTGCTTCTGGATTATAATTAGGCAGTAATTCATTTGTGCAACCCGAAATTCGACAGGAACCGTCATCAACATCTGCAAAAGCATTGAAGTTTAAAGCTGAAATATTAGTACATCCAGGAGTCTCCGAAATCCTAAAAATATTTGCTCTCACCATAGGTGTTTCTAATGTGTAGAAAATAGCATTGTTAGAAGGATAGCTAATAAGGGAAGTATGAGGTGGTGAAGTACCACTTACACCGATGATAACACTTTCATCTTCTTGAAACGAACCGATTGAAGCTAGAAAAAGAGTGTCGGATATGAGGTGGGGATCAGTCAGTTGTAAGGTCACAAATTTGCTTTCACCTTCACCATTCAGATCCCATTCATTGACAATATATGTTTCTGTTTGAGCGTAAATACTGTCTCTTGAAAAATTATATAGAACACCATAAATTTCAGATCCTATATCTGTTCCTTCATGCAGTGCTACAGAGATACTAGTACATTTGAGAGAATCCATTAGTGTACATTCGAAATAATTCCCTAATTCAAAGTGACTTTCTGTGAATTCAACAGCTGGCTCGAAAACGCCTTCTACTTCATATCTATCTCTAGCTAAAGTGTGGTCAGAGATTTTATATTCATTTGAAGAAATGTTATTGAGAAGGTCTTCATCTTCTTGCTCTTGAACAATTAAAAAGTCCACTGTATATTTTCCTGGTTGATCTAATGGGGTATATTCGTCTGTGATTAAAGTACTCATAAATCCAGGTTCAATTGTACTTGGAGTTGATGTGTAGATGTCCAAAACTTGATCAGAACTGTTTTTAATTGTAGCTTCTAATGAGACCTCAGTTTGATCATTATTTCCTATATTCAGTACATCTGCATGAAACTGTAGAGGGGTTAACATAGAATTCGGATATATACTAAATTCCATTTTTCCAAAACCTTCAGGGGCTTGTGTGAAATCAAAAGCTGTGTATCGAGAATCAGTCATGAAAAGATCATTGTCATTAGGTTTGTAGATGACAATGTCATCTATCATCCAGTAATAGTAAAGACCTTCAAAATGAAATTTTATTCGAACATCAGATTGGTTTCCTGCTAAAGAAGAAATATTCACTGAAGTATAATCCAAATCTCCTGAGTAAAATCCTGTTTGAGCACTATTTTCTATGACTGGTGAAAATGTATCTCCACCATCAATACTAATCGATATCCATGTGGCGTTTTGAAAGTTTTTATATTGTTGTTGGAATGTTAAAACTAAAGAACCTTCATCAGAAAAATCTAAGGGACCAGTAATCAAATCTGAAAAGTGTGGTCCTGGATCTATTCCCGATGCTAAGTTTCCACATGGACCCATTTCATCATCCCAATAGTTTGAATCGAAAATGACAAATCCATTTTCTCTAGTACTGCTAGAAATAGGATCGGATGAGGATCCACAACTTCCTCTGCTAGCCACAGAAATGTTAGGGTCTGTAGATGGACCTCGATATTCCCATAATCCTATGTTTGAAGTGGAAATGTTTTCCCAGTCTGCAGGGATTCCATCATTAAAATCAAATGTGATAATCTCCTCACCATAAATTTGTGCCGATATTGTAATACTTTGAAATAGAAGATAAATAAGACATATCAGTCCTAAGAGAGTTTTATAACTAAATTTCATTTGGTTTAATTGACCGAACGAAGTTAAACAATCCGCGTAAACAAAAAAAAGCCACTTTTCAGCAGCTTTTTGTTTCTAAATAAAATTAAGGACTAATTTTCCCCTTCTAGCTTTCTCATCTCGTCTTCAAAAGTTTCTTTAAACTTTTCGTAGTTGTATTCAGCTTTTATCCTTTCGTCTTTTGAAAGTTTGTCGTTATAAGAGTCGGCTAACTTAGTCCCGCTCAACTCGATAGCTATGTATGCTATGTAGTTTCCCGTACTCGTGTTTTGCGTTAGCTCATCGCAGATTTTCATAGCACCTTGTAATTCTTGATCTACCACCGTTCTAGACATTTCATTGAATGTCTCTGTAACTTCTTCTTTGTTGTTAAACTCAGAAGAATTTACATAGTTGTCACCAACAATTTTCATAGTAGCTTTTATTGTTTTCGCTAACTCAGCATTGGCATTCGATCTCGCTTTTTTCTTAGCTGTCTCTCTGTCCATGCTTTCGCCTGTAGCAGTGGCACGAAAAGTCTTGTTATTCGAGAAATACTGTTCACCAGTACATTTTTCTAAAACTACGACTTCACCTACAGGAGTCTTATCGATTGGTTTTTTCTTACAACTGGTAAACGCTGCCCCAATTCCTAGAATTAGAGTTGCTGCTAAAATGGAGTTTTGTATTCTTTTCATTTTGATATGATTTTGTTCGTTTGATTGATGTTTTCATAAACTGTGCCAAAAGCTAATTTATAATAAGACTTTCATCAATTTAGGTATGACTTCTTTTTTTATTTTTTTACTTGCGTTTTTAGCTGCTTCTCCTTGAGCTCCAGAGTTATTTAGGTGTATTCCTTTTATTCCTGTATAGCTATCTGCAAATATTTGTCGATGACTTCTGTGATCTTCAATGGATAAATTAAAATCCAAAAGTGCTACTTGAAATCCTGTCTCTTATACACATCTGACGCTGCCGACGAATAGAGAGGTGTAGAT
>CAJXOV010000313.1 GCA_913057815.1 uncultured Flavobacteriales bacterium | reverse complement strand
GAATTAAGTGAAAGAAGAGTAAAAGGTAAAGTTTCTATAAATATTTCTCAATAGAAATCAATCACTTAATCTTATTTATAGTTTTTATTTGAAGTATGGTGCAACTGGTCAGTTTCCCACCTGTAAGTAATAATAGAAACCCGCTAAGGACCTTCAAGTCGTTGAATCTCTCCTTGGTATTAGATGAAATGGATTGAGTTTGGTTCTATTAGGTTAAAATCTGTTTCTCTAAAAACACATATAGTTAATATAAAAGCCTCTCGTTATTAGCGTTCTGAGAGGCTTTTAATTTTTACTACTTATTGTAAAATAAAAAAGGCCTCTAATTAAAGAAGCCTTTTTTGTATCCTAATGTTTTCGAAAGATTTAATCTACTACCACTATCTTTTCGATTTTATCTCCTTCTTTGATTTCATCTATAATTTCTAATCCTTCAATCACTTTACCAAAACAAGTATGATTTCCATCTAAGTGTGAAGTGTTATTTCTGCTATGGCATATGAAAAACTGAGAACCTCCTGTGTTTCTACCAGCGTGAGCCATGCTTAAAACACCTTTGTCATGAAACTGATTTTCTCCATCCAATTCACAATCGATTTGGTATCCTGGGCCACCTACTCCAGTACCTTGAGGACATCCACCTTGAATCACGAAATCAGGAAGAACTCTATGAAATGTAAGTCCATCATAGTATCCTTTCTTACTTAAATCAGTAAAATTCTTTACTGTGTTAGGAGTATCCTTCTCAAAAAACTCCACCTTCATAAGGCCTTTTTCTGTGTGTATTTCTGCAGTCATTTTACTTTCAATTTTTGCGCAAAAGTACTTTATTCAACTGTTACTTCAATCTCAATAATGTTAATGCTTTTGTATCTTCTTGTGAAAAGATTCATTATACATATATGAAGTCATTTTTTTCAATTCTTTCAAGCTCAATAATATTTTTAATGTTTTGTCTAAATACCATTGGTCAAAACACTGAAAACAATCCTAATTTTCAAGAAGAAAACGTTAAGCCAGAATATATCATATCAATGGCGAGTCCGCCAAACCCTGAGATAACTTATTTAGCTTTTACTGTAGTTGTGGTATCCCCAAACAATTTAGTTCAAATAAAATGCTACGGAAATACCTTCAATGCTCAAGCTAGTCAAGCATTCAGTAGAGTAATGTCAGGAGACACCGTTTATATAGAGTCCATAAGAGCAAAAAACAAAGAAGGGAAATACGTAAAAGTCAAATCCATTAAATGGAGTATTATTTAAGCTACTCTTGACTTTCTCCTTCCGAACCTGATTTAGATTGATCATTTTCAGGAGTTTCTTTAGCTTCTGTTTTTACTTCAGTAGCGGTAGATACTTCCTCTTTTAATTTGTCTCCTCCTAAATAATTAGGCAACTGCATTCCAGCCATGTTAAACATTTCCTGAAGTGGCGGTACAGCTTTGTACATTCCTGATATGAAGTTGGAAGTGGAAGTTTTACCATCGGCTCCTCCTCCTCCGTTCTCCCAAACGGTAACTTTATCAATCTTGATATTCTTGATAGCTTCAGCCTGAGTTTTCACTAATTCAGGAAGTTTATCAGCCACTAATAATAATACTGCATCTTTAGGATCATTACCCGCTGCCTTAACTATTCTATCTAAACCTTCAGCTTGTTTAGTCAATATCTCATAAAGACCTTTGGCCTCTGCTTCTTTCTTTAAGAATATGGCATCAGCTTGACCCTTGGCTATTCTTCTAATCTGCTCAGCTTCTGCTTCAGCGTCTATTTCAATTTTTCTTTTATCTATTTGAGCTGGAACTATAATATCAGCTCCCTGTTCAGCTTCTTTTCTTTGAGCTCTAGCATCCTCTGCCAGTTTCTCTGCGGCATAAGCTGCTTCTAACGCTTGAGCGGCTTGTACTTTCTCAGATGAAATGGCTCTTTTAGATGCTTCTGCTTCTCTTTCTCTTCTTAGCGCATCAGATTCTGCTATTTCTATTTTAGAAAGGTTCTCTCCTTCTATGGCCTTCGCATTAGCAGCAGCTGTTTCAACTCTTTCCGACTGACTAGCCTGAGCTTCACCAATTTTAGCCTTTGCATCAGCATCCGCAGTTTGTGTTCTCTCTTTTTGGCTGGCATTGGCCTCACCAATTTTAGCAATTGCCAAAGCATCTGCTACTTGAACTCTTTGATCTTGAACCGCTGCTACTTGACCAATAGCTCCATCTCTATCTTTTTGAGCTACAGAAATTACTGCATCATTTATAGCTTTAGCTGCAGCTTCTTTACCAAGCGCCTCTATATACCCTGATTCATCATGAATATCTGTAATATTTACGTTGATCAGTTTTAAACCTACTTTTTTAAGCTCTGCTTCTACATTAGCCGTTATATGAGAAAGAAATTTATCTCTATCCGTATTTATCTCTTCTATATCCATAGAAGCTACTACTAATCTCAATTGACCAAATATGATCTCTTGCGCTAGTTCCTGCACTGCTGCCGGAGTTAATCCTAACAATCTTTCGGCTGCATTTTGCATAATGCTCGGCTCAGTAGAAATACCTATTGTAAATCTAGAAGGAACATTCACACGAATATTCTGCTTACTTAATGCTTTGGTAAGATTTACTTCTATACTTATAGGTGTTAAGTCTAAGAATGAATAATCTTGTATTATTGGCCAAATAAAGGCAGCACCACCATGTACACATTTGGCTGACTTGTCTCCTCCAGTTTTCCCGAAAACAACGAGTATTTTATCTGATGGACACCTTTTATATCTTCTAACTAGAGCAAAGAAGAACACAAATATGATTAAGACAACAGCTGCAATTAGAATTACAGGAGCTGCTGATGGCAAGTTTTGTAAAAAGAAAATTTTCATTTATTTATTCTGTTTTAGTTTTTCTACTAATAATATTTCTGAACTGATGACTTCTGATACTCTTACTAAAGAACCTGTTTTTAAATCTTCATCGGCATCAGTAAGGGCCTCTAATTCTCTAAGGCTTCCTTGTACTTTTATTTGAATCTTACCAATTTTAGACCTGTTAGCTCCTATAGGAAGATATACTTCTGCTATTTCACCAACTGCCTTATTAATTTTAAGAGTTCCTGACTGAACTAGTTTGTTCATCCAATAAAACAACATAGAAGTTAAGAACATCATAATGAGTCCAGCTATAGAAGCTAGAATTAACGAGACAAAATTAGAAGTTCCATTGTCAATACAAATCAACCCTGTCCACCCAAAAATAGTGAAGAATGCTACTAAATTTTTAAGCGTAAAAAACTGGAAACCTACCCCTCCATCATCAGCTTCAAAGTCAGTTCCATCTGCTTCCATGTCTACATCTGAGTCCATGCCTAAAAAAGTGACGAACATAATGATGACAAAAGTAAAAGACCCTATTAGTGCCAGTACCCAGTAAGCAGATTCATAACCAGACATTCCTTCGAAAAAACTTCCCATTTACAATGAATAATTAAGACAGATTAGTTCAACGATCAGCGACATTCACAAATCTCTGACGAATATACATATTAGGATGAAAACCATACCAATTGTTTATAATTTATTGAACTATAATTCTCACAGAGTAGCCCTTTTCTCTAATAAGTAGAAGAAGGACAAGAAAAATTCAACCCTTAATTTTTGTAACATTGCCATAAAATTTAAGACATGTTCCAAATAGCGGTGACCTTACTGATGCTCATATTATTACAGGCTGTTTTAGGGTTTGATAATTTATTATACATTTCTTTAGAGTCTAAAAAAGCACCTTTAACTGATCAAAAGAGAGTAAGGAAAGTAGGGATACTAATAGCCATTGTTTTGAGAATCATTCTCCTATTTGTGCTTATCTCTGTTATAGATTTTTTCCAAGAACCATTTTCTTTTCTGACTGGTGAAATTAAAG
>CAJXOV010000312.1 GCA_913057815.1 uncultured Flavobacteriales bacterium | reverse complement strand
CACCTCTCTATTCGTCGGCAGCGTCAGATGTGTATAAGAGACAGCTCTGTTTTTGCCAAAGACTTAGATGGAGATGGAGATATTGATGTGCTTTCAGCATATTATTCTGAAATATCATGGTACGAAAATGATGGTAGTGGGAATTTCGGGAATCAACTAGTAATTTCTAATTATCCAACTCTTCCGCATTCGGTTCATGCAGAAGATTTAGATGGTGATGGAGACATGGATGTCCTTTGTGCTTCTCCGCATTTTTTTGATGATGATTTCGGTGAGAATCATGATAAATTGACTTGGTATGAAAACGATGGTAGTGGAAATTTCGGAAATCGATTAATTATCACGTCACTCGTAGAAGGAGCTTGGGATGTATACGCTGAAGACTTAGATAATGATGGCGATATGGATGTGCTTTCGGCTTCTTCATACGACAGTAAAGTCGCATGGTATGAAAATGACGGTGATGGAAATTTCGGAATACAACAGTTAATTGATTCTAATGCACACGGAACTAATTCTGTTTATGCTAAGGATTTAGATAACGATGGTGATATAGATGTTCTTTCATCTGCTTATGCTAATAATACAGTTCTATGGTATGAAAACGATGGATTCGGAAATTTTGACATATCTCAAGTTATCGACAACTCTACGATTGGCGCTGGGGCAGTTTATGCTGAAGATTTAGATGGTGACGGAGATATGGATATTCTTGCCGGTGGTTATAACGATGGTAAACTCGCGTGGTTTGAAAATGATGGAAATGGCAGTTTTGGTATTAAGCAAGTTATTTCAAGTTCCGATGGAAATGCTATATCTGTATTTGCAGGAGATGTAGATGGCGATGGCGATTTTGATGTATTTGCAGCTTCTGAAACTCAGGATAAAATTACATGGTATGAAAACTTAACTGGTGAAGGTTGTATGAATAGTGAGGCCTGTAATTTTGCCGCAGAAGCATGGATAGAAGATGAGTCGTGCTGTTATGTATGTGGCTGTACAAATTCTGTGGCTAGTAATTACAATCCAAATGCATGCTTTGATAATGGATCTTGCCAATTCGAAATCATGGGAACCGTCTTCTATGATGAAAATGAAAACGGAATCATGGATGGAATGGAATATGGACTTCCTTTTCAGAACATGATAATTGAAGAATTAGGCATGTCATTTATAACGGATGACCAAGGCGAATTTAATGCAGATATAGGAACAGAAGAAATTGCTGTTTTTGAACTTGAAGAGAATCTTACGTTTCCATTTAATACTACTCCTAATCCATTAACTTTTAATGCATCTTTTGCCCAGTCTACTCAATTGATGTTTGGAGTTTCAAACGAAGAACCAGACTTCGCCATTTGTATAGACCTCTATCCAAATGGAAATGGCTTCTTGTGTAATGACTATGCCACTCATAATATCTGTTACCGAAATATGGGAAATGTGCCTATAGATGGAATTATAGAAGTTGAATACGATGCACTTTTCCAAGGCCACCAAGAGGTAACTCCGATAGATTCTGTAGTAGGAAATAAAGTGTACATGAGTTTCGAGAATCTCCTTCCAGGAGAGATGTTCTTTTATGATATTGATTTATTGACTCCCACAGTAGATCATATAGGAGAATACATTACCAGTTATGCTAGAGCTTATGGGTATTATGAAGGAGAAGAAGTAGCTTACGGAGAACAAGAACTCACCATGGAAATCACTTGTGCGTATGACCCTAATGATAAGCAGGCTTTTCCTCTAGGTTATACGGATGAACATTGGCTATTACAAGAAACAGAACAAGAATTCCTAGTTCGATTCCAAAACACAGGAAATGCCCCAGCACAAGATGTGAGAATACAAGATACCATAGACGTCAACTTTGATTTAAGCACACTAAAGCTAGTGGCCAACTCTCATTCCGTGATGACTACCATTAATGAAGAAACCCGAGTGGTGGACTTTTTCTTTCAGGATATCGAACTGCCCGATTCAGTAAATAACGAACCCGATTCTCAGGGACTTATTTCTTATAAAATAACTCCCCATGCAGGGCTTCCATTAGGAACTGAATTGAACAATACTGCCTTTATATATTTCGACAACAATGATGCCATTGTCACCAACACCACTTGGACCACCATTCATGAATGTGGAGGAGAAGCAGATTTTGAAGCATCTGCCGTAGAATCCTGTATTGGAGTTGAGCTGAATTTCGAAAGTTCTTATGAAGAAATAGAATCTTACGAATGGAACATAAATGCTGTTCCCGCTGGTAGCGAAGAGAACCATATTGAATTATTTGATGATTCTGGTGATTTCATAGTTCAGTTGGTAGCGGAAAATCCGCTTTGTAACGCTAGCTCCATGCAGCAAGTAACCATTCATGAAAATCCATCTAGTGAATTCGAAACTTCATCACAAGGAATTTGCCTTGGAGAATCAATCGATTTCACTGCCACTGGAGAAAATGTACAGACATATCAGTGGCAGCTAAATGATGAAGAAGTAAGTTCAGAAGAGCTGTGGTCTCAGACTTTTGAAGAAGCTGGAACATACGAGGTTTCATTAAATACCGTGAATGAAATCTGCACAGATTCAGAAACGCAGACCATAGAAGTTTATAATTTACCAGTAGCAGAAATCACAGATAATGGAGCCAATCTTTCGGCTAGCGAAGGAGCGGCTTATGAATGGTATTTGAACGGAGAATTAATCCCCAATTCAAACACACAAACCTACAATGTCCTAGAAGACGGTTCCTACTCAGTAATCGTAATAAACGAAAACAACTGCTCCACACAATCGGAAGAAGTATTTATAGTAAACATCTCAGAACAGGATTCACCGATCACGCTGCTGTATCCAAATCCTATGACAGAGGTGGCATACTTAGAATTCAAAGATGCCACTAACAGAAATATCCGCATGTTTGACGCCACAGGAAAAGAAGTAAGAGTGTGGAATAACGTTTCTAAGGATAGAATAGAAATAGAGAAATCTGGGTTAGCACCTGGGAACTACCTGCTTCAAGTCAGTGCAGAAGGAAAAACATATGCTGTAAAGCTAATAGTCCAATAGTCAATTATATCCCTTATAACAAAGGCATTATTTTATTATAATCCATACTGTTCTCTCCATTTAAGAACAGTAATAGTAAATTCGCAAAGTAACTGTGCTATACATATTGACATACCAATAAATGAAAAACCTGTTCGATTTTAAATACCTAAAAAGTGATGCCTTTGGTGGAATCACTGCTGGAATAGTGGCACTTCCGCTTGCATTGGCATTCGGAGAGCAATCTGGTTTAGGAGCCGCTGCAGGACTTTATGGTGCGGCATTCATCGCATTTTTTGCAGCGCTATTTGGTGGTACATCTACTCAGATCAGTGGGCCTACAGCACCTATGACTGCACTAAGTATGCTAGTGGTTGGTGGATTGGTCCAAGTGTATGAAGGAGATTTAGAAAAAGCTACGCCCATAATCTTAATGGTGTTTATACTCGCTGGTTTGTTCCAAGTTTTACTTGGAATTATAAGGGCAGGTACATACATCAAGTACATTCCGTATACTGTAGTTTCGGGGTTTATGTCGGGCATAGGTGTCATTATAATTCTCACCCAACTGCCACTAGCTTTTGGTTACTCGGCAGGTGATGACATGAAAATCGTGGAGAAATTTAAACCCCTGGCAGAGGAATTAATTCTTGAGAGAATACTTAAAGACGAGGCAGAAGATGGGATACTTGTGCTGGAAGAATTCAAAGAGACCATTTCACGTGCTGAGGAAGTTACGGCTGAAGAAATTAATAAAGAGGCCATAATTCTGGCTAAAAATGACTCTAAATCGGTTTTAGGTTCAGTAAAATACATCCCTGTCTCTTATACACATCTCCGAGCCCACGAGACCTCTCTA
>CAJXOV010000311.1 GCA_913057815.1 uncultured Flavobacteriales bacterium | reverse complement strand
CTCTATTCGTCGGCAGCGTCAGATGTGTATAAGAGACAGGGGTAACAATTCCGGTTTATTTAAATCAACTCTGAAAATTTGAGTATTCTTTTTAATGTGGGATTAATTAATCCACGGGTCGTTGTTTCTCGGATTGAAGAAGATTGACAAACATACATTTACCAGTGGCTTAATTCCGAATATATTTTTTGAAAAGTAAAATCTTTTAGAAATGAGGGACTTTTATATGTTTAGACTTTGCTTTATTTCTAACTTGCCTAAGAGTTTTCAAATCTAAAATCCAGTCATGCATAAATCCATTCTGTCTTCGGTGTTTCTTCTTTTGACTATCATTGGCTTAACCCAAGAGTTTAGACAAAATTATATTCAGTATTCTTCTACTGGATTAAATGGTGATTCTGGTGCAGATATTATAGATCTTGACGGTGACGGACAGCTGGATGTGCTTATGGGGTTTGAGTCTAGAGCCGATTTAACTTTTCATAAGAATAATGGATCGGTGTATACGCCTACTTTTCTGCTTGATAGTATGAGTGGTTACACCTTTGTGCAGACGGTGGATTTTGATCTAGATGGTGATGATGATTTTCTTCTGGGAGCTAACTACGGTGGGTCTAATGGACTATTTCTTTATACTAATGATGGCTCTAATAACTACAGTTCTTTATGGATGGGATATACTACCGAGCATATTAAAAAAGCTGTAACGGTAGATATAGATAATGATGGAGATATGGATGTGGTAGGTAACGACAGCGCCATTTGGTTTTATAGAAATAATGGAGATGATACCTTTGAAAGTTCTTTCAATGGCTTAGGTAATGGCAGTTTGTTATATGGTGTGGCGGACTTAAATGCAAATGGTATAGTAGATATACTAGCGTGTCACTATGATTTTGACGAAGCGGCTTATAGAGTGTTGGCACTGGAACACGATGGCAATCTTAATTTTATAGAACACGAACTGGGCTATACAGATTATAAGCCTACTGGGCTTACTGCAGATTTCTTTGGTTCTGATTTACCAGATTTAATACAAGGACCTCATAGCGGTTCTGCAGATGCGTTTACGTGGGAAAACATTGGAGACTTTAACTTCAATTATATAGGACCTATCGAAACATCTAATAACGGCTGGATAGCTATAGCTAATGATTATGATGGAGATGGTGATCTTGACTTTTGGTCATCTGGTGTGTCTCCCAATTTCTCATTGCAACGCAACAATGGCAATGGCACATTTACCACAGTAAATTTTTCCAACCTGGCCATAGGAGTTCCTTTAGATTATGTAGATATGGATGGAGATGGACTTAGAGATTTAGTTATGCATGACGGTAGAGGAAAAATAGAGGTGCTCACACAAGCAGAAAACGACCTATTTAATAGCACTTATATTAATTTCAATCCGGTAAATGGATTCTTGTGTGTAACAGATTATAATGGAGATGGGAGAGAAGATATTATATCATCAAGCTATAACCGCATAGGGTTTATGCCGCAGAACTTTTTCCAAATAGTTGACGCCATTTCTTGGCATGATTTGGATGAAGATAATTTAGCAGAGTTTACCAATGTGGATGATATGATCCAGTATGATAGAGAGGGTGATGGAGACTTGGATATACTGGTTTATGTAAATCAATATGCTTACTGGCTGGTGAATAATAACGGTTTATTTGAGGAAGAACTCATAAGTGATGATGTAAGTGGATGGAAAATAGAGGTGGATGATATAGATGGTGATGGCTATGCAGATGTGCTGGTGTATGACTTTCCCATTACCCGCATAGAATACAATGGAACCAACTATACTACCACAAATATAGAAGAAGGTTCACCGCGTTTTGAGCCTCTAGATATGGATTTAGATGGAGATAAGGACATAGTTTATCTGCGCTGGAATAATCCTGAAGCTGAACTCAGACTGATAGTTAATAATGGAAATACATTTTCTGATGGTTTACTTATGGTTTTACCTGAGATCAACTCATCGTTTTTTAATTTAAATAATAAAGTAGAGGTAGAAGGTAATGATATAGATAATGATGGAGATGAAGACCTATTTATTATGTCTCCCGATCAAGATTTTGTGCTGTGGTTAGAGCATAATGCTGATGGTACGTTTACCACACATAGCCTATCTGATGATATCAATAGACCTACTCACATTAGCTTTGCTGATGTGGATGTGGATGGCACTAAGGATGTGCTCATTTCTGCCTTAGATGATAGAGATATTATCATCTTTAGAAACAATGGAGAAGGGAGTTTTACCCAAGAAATACTATGGCAAGACTATTCTGCTCCCACTAGGCATTATCCTGTAGATTTTGATAATGACGGAGATTTAGATATAGTATACTCTGGCGCTATTGACAATAAACTGGCATGGCTAGAGAATACTACTATCGATTGCCAGCCATCTTTTGTCCTGACCAATGCTCAAATATGCTCTGGAGATAGCCTTTTAGTGGGAGAGGAGTATGTGCTGGAACCAGGGTTTTATGAGCAGACCTTCGTAAATGCGATAGGCTGTGATAGTT
Organism: uncultured Flavobacteriales bacterium; assembly: GCA_913057815.1. Classification (GTDB taxonomy): domain Bacteria; phylum Bacteroidota; class Bacteroidia; order Flavobacteriales_D; family Sanyastnellaceae; genus ASP10-05a. The sequence continues at coordinate 1,364 of CAJXOV010000311.1, read as the reverse complement.
TGGTAGCGTTAGAATTAGTTCACTACCAAACTCTGGAAAATATAACCCTAGAAAATGAAAATAATGTGCTTTCAATTTCTACAGATTATACAGACTACCTGTGGTTTTTAAATGGTGATTTACTAGCAGATGAACCTGAAAATGCCATAGATGCTGCTGATTATGGCTCTGGGGATTATCAAGTAAATGTCTTAAATGAAAATGGGTGTGAAGTAACATCAACAATACTTACAATAACCATAATAAGTGTTACTGAACTGGATAAGGGCCAAAAGGGTTATCTCTATCCAAATCCTACTACTGGACTGGTAAACTTTAGATCTAATGACTCAGCTATAACAGGCATAACCATTTTTAATGCATTAGGAGCAGAGGTATATAGTGCAAATGCATTGGCAAATAAACTAACTCTGGATTTATCAGGATTACACAGCGGTATTTACTTCTGCGTGGTGCAGACTTCTGAAGGGAGTTATACTCAAAAGTTAATGATTAAAGGTGAGGAGTAAAGTCTGTTTTCATTTTATAGAAAACAACAAACTAATATTTTCACCCTATAATGTTCTGCGTTATTATCCGATGCGAAATGCTGAGCGTAACACAGTGAAGCCGAAGTATTACTTAGCTTTGGATAGTGAATGGGAGAGAGGACTCTTTTTTTTAAGGTGGCGTGCAGTCGACAATTAAGTTGAAAATATGATTAGTCGAACTTACTAAATAACGCTTTTGATAGTATCATATGATACTATCACTATATTTGTCTTATGAGACCTCCATATGAAATAACTAATAAAATCTTAGAACTTATCTCTATGATTTCTGAGAAAATAGGAGAAATCAATGCAACACATTTATTCACACCAACCACTGAACTTCGAAAGAAGAATAGAATAAAAACTATACAATCATCTCTGGAAATTGAGGGAAACACAATGACTATAGAGCAGGTGACTGCTTTATTAAATAATAAGAGAGTGTTAGCCCCAGAAAAAGACATTATTGAGGTTAAAAACGCTATTAAGGTCTATCAGCAGTTAGATGACTTTGATACCTGTAGCATCGAATCCCTGTGCTTTGCTCATTCTATTCTGATGAAAGATCTTGTGGAGTATGCTGGACGATTAAGACAATCATCTGTAGGAATTGTGAAAGGAAATCAGATTTCACATATAGCCCCATCTGGAGGCATGGTAATTGGCCTAATGAAAGATTTGTTCTCTTATTTAGAGAATGACGATGATTTACTTTTAATCAAAAGCTGCGTTTTCCATTATGAATTTGAATTCATTCATCCTTTTACCGATGGAAATGGGAGAATGGGAAGATTATGGCCTGCCTCTTATACACATCTGACGCTGCCGACG
>CAJXOV010000310.1 GCA_913057815.1 uncultured Flavobacteriales bacterium | reverse complement strand
GATGTAGAGAGGTCTCGTGGGCTCGGAGATGTGTATAAGAGACAGATAAAGTATCTGCGTCTATTTCAGCATATGCTATGAAGAATGATAATTTGATTCAGTGGCGTCCGGTAAATGGGATTTGGACTCCTGAAAACTTTCAAAAATCAGAAATAAAAGGAAGTGAAATCAAAGCCAATATTAATGTTTGGAAGGCCAAAAATCATGAGCTAGATATTAAAGGTAGATACACATTCAATGACAGTCAGGTGTTGGCCAACGATGAGTGGTTGACTAATATCTACCGACCTATGCATTCCTATTCAGTAGGAGCATCTTTTCAGAGCAAATGGCTGAATATAAATTATAGCGGAAGGTATATCTCAAGCAGAAAATCAGCTTTGAATCAGCCTGAAGAATTGATAGGTTTCTACCTGTCTAACCTCAGTCTATCAAAGAAAATAGACTTATCTAAAAGATTTAAATGTGAGTTCAATTTTAGAATTAATAATCTCACCGATTTAAGTTACGAATACAGACAGTGGTATCCAATGCCACCAAGAAATTACATAATCACCATAAATTTTAAATACAATTGAAAAAAACACTTTTAGCACTGTTAATAACAGCATCACTTTTTTCTTGTGATAAAGACGAGAAAGATGAAAATGAAGATCCTGAAACAGGATGTACTATTAATACCTCAGGCTTAGACAAAGTTCTTATAGCGCATGAAGGAAACTTTGGATCAGCAAATGCAGAAATAGGTTTATGGGATGTAACTGTTAACAGTTATACATCAGATGTATATGATTGTAAAAACGAAGAAGTATTCGGAGATACATTTCAATCTTATCATGTAGAGGGAGATAGAATATTTTGGGTAATTAATAATAGTGGAAAAATAGTAGTGACGGATAAGTCAATGAATAAGCTAGGTCAAATTACTGGATTAACCTCTCCAAGATATTTTATTCCAATTGATGAAAATTTAGGATATGTAACTGACTTGTATAGCGGTTCTATCACTGTTGTAAACCACCAAACTTATACAATTTCTCATACTATTCCTGTAACAGTAGAGTGGACAGAAAAAGCATTTGTATTCGAAGGGAATGCTTATTTAGTAGGATCTACATTGATAGATGTTGTGAATTACATTTATGATTATTCTATCGTAAAGGTGAACATAGCTGATGAATCGATTTCATACATTGATGTACCGTTTTCTGTGACCGATGCTGATGCAGATGAGTTAGGAAACTTATGGTTAGTAGGATCTGATGTTGACTTTAATCCATTTGCGTATACATTGGATATGAACTCTGATAATCTGGAGTTGGCTGTAGATAACTACTCTGGAAGTTCTGTTTCATTCGTTAGAATAAACGACTCTAATGAAAATGTGTACGGAATAGTAGATGGAGATGTTTATCAACTGGATGGAGCTGCTAATAGCACTTCATTGCTTACAGATTTGGATCTTACTTATGTTTATGGTTTTGATATTAATGAGAATAACAACGATATGTATATTCTAGATGCAGCTGATTTTACTGGAAACGGTACAGCTGTAAGAATAAATGAGGCTGGAGAAATCGCTAATCAAGTGGAGGTAGGAATTATTCCTAAGGCTGTCTTAATTCCATAAAAAGTAAAAGTTATTGAGCGTTGCAATAGAGCCTATTGCAACGCTTTTTTTTACCATAAATATTCTCTTTTAACCCAGTACTGAAGCTAAAATTATTAGGCTATGACGTGAGTGTAGTTGGGCAATGAAAATCTTAACTAAAATCTCCAGAATGGGTTTCTAATCTTTATGATAATCGAAGTCGTCTTCTTTGAGCAGTCTGCTGTAGGTAGAGAACCTAGCTTTTACGAAAACGATAAAGTCATATTGAGAAGTGTTCTGTAATAAGTAGTCTGATATATTTATGTATTCGATAAACCCGTCAAACTCTTCTTCAGATAAATCGATTATCTCGTAAGCCACGTACTTCTTAAACAATTCTTTTAAAAGAGCTTTTCTACGGTCTTCGTTTTCAAGTTCGATTACCTTTCTTTTGCTTTGTTCTCTTTTACTAAACTGCTGGTATAAAAAAGTAATAGGGGAGTTCAGCGGATCTATCCCAGATAGCATGTAATCTTTTTTATCGTATCCTAAGTCTTCAATATCTTTTTGGATTTGCATAAGGTCTCTCTCAGCTATTACTGTAGCCTGACCTACATAATAATTCATCAGAGGCAGTGTAACTGTGACGTTAAAACTGTCTTTGTCTAAGCTATCGATAAAACAATAAAAAGAAGGTTTTCTACCGAAAGAGCCTATTCGAACAGTATCTTTTCTAGGGACTTCATAGGAGAAAGTTCCATCTAGTTCTACGAAAATTCCTAAGTAAGTTCTTTCATTTACAATAATGGCATCACTCACATAGTTCCCGTGTTCATCTTGTACCTTACCAGAAATGGTAATTAAAGTACTGTCTTGTTGACTAGAAACATTAAAACTAAATGAAAGAGAGAAAAGTAAAAAGAAAATAAGACACCGCATAATAGACATAATGTCAAAAGTAGTGCCTTATTTTCTGATATGTTATAGTTTAGGATTTTTTAGAGAATCAACCTCTAATTTTTTAGATTTAGGAACGTAGTCTTCGTTATAATCTAATTTATATCCATCTTCAAAAATGTAGGACTTGCCTTTTTTAACTCCGTAAAGCTGGATTCTTGAAGTGTTCTTATCCATTGAAACTGTTTTTCCTTCAGGTACGAATACAGTAACACTTACTTGTTGTGCTCTGTAGCCATCCTCCCTAGGGATTCTTATGTATGGAGATAATAAAAGTGTATCTCCTTTTAGTTCACTATAGAAAGATATGTTTTCTGCATAATTTATAGCATCTAAAGATCTTCCTCCTTGGCTTTCTTTGGTGATCTTGATTTTGAAATCATCAGATTTTGATTCATCCGTTTCGAAACACACTCCTTGGCCATTTATAAACTGATTCTCTGTTAGCTTCATTACTTCCCATATAGGAGTGTCTTGACCATCTAAGTATAAGTTGGAGTGAAACTCATCATCAGCTAGAAGCATTACATGTAAGTTCTCAATTTCTGAAGAAGAAGACATAATTACTTCTGAACTTCCATCTTCACTATAACATTGCGATGTTTTTACTATTCCAATAGTTGCAGAGACGATCCCTAAGACGAAGAGAACTACTAAAGTCGATCCTAATCCGTGTGCACGATATTTATTTCCAGATAGAATTTTTATAGCACCATAGATTAAGCCTATTATAGGTGTAAGAATTACCAAGGCCACACCAATTGTACTCATGTAAAAGTTAGCATTTCCGTGAAAGCCCATCTCTCTAATTTCAGCCAAAGTGAAAGATGTGTTATTTATATTAAATCCGGAACTAGGGCTGATTAAAGCGGCTACCAATCCAATAAGTAATCCTATAGCGAGTATTCCAAAAAAGAGTCCGATTAGCTTAAAAAGGATTCTACCTAATGCACTAAAAATGCTTCCTAAAAGGTCTATTGTCTTGTCTATAAAAGACCTTGCTTTGTTCTTAGATTCTTCACTGGAAAAATCATTCACTTTTTTTTTTATGTTTTCTACATTGATTTTCTCACCATGCATTCTTAGCTTTTCAGAAGTGGTTTCAGCTTTAGGAATCACTATCCAAAGAATAATATAAAGTGGGAGTCCAAATCCACCAAAAACGGCTAGTAATAAAATAGCTATTCTCAGAATAATAGGGTCAATGTCGAAATAATGGCCGAATCCAGAACAAACACCACCTAATACTTTATCGTCAGGATCTCTATATATTTTTCTCTTTGTGTTTGAGTAAGAATCTGAATTTGAACTAGTGGATGAATTTGTATTTTCAAAAGTAGAGTCATCCATGTAATCTCTGTCTCTTATACACATCTGACGCTGCCGACGA
>CAJXOV010000309.1 GCA_913057815.1 uncultured Flavobacteriales bacterium | reverse complement strand
CACCTCTCTATTCGTCGGCAGCGTCAGATGTGTATAAGAGACAGCTAGGACTTACATTCATTACTAATAACCAAGGAGAGTTCATAGCTAATATTGGTTCTGAGCAGCTAGCTGTTTTTGAATTACAAGAGAATCTTCTTTTTCCTTTCAATACTACTTCTAATCCTCAGGTATTTGACGCTTTAGGGATGTCCACAAACCTAATGTTCGGAATCTCAAATGAGCTTCCAATTCATGAAATCTGCATAGACCTCTACCCAAGTGGAAACGGGTTTTTGTGTAATGATTATTCAAACCATAACATTTGCTACCGTAACATGGGAAATGTGCCCGTAGATGGAATCATTGAAGTAGAATACGATGAACTCTTCCAAGGCCATCAGCAAGTAACTTCTATAGATTCTGTAAACGGAAATAAAGTATACATGAGTTTTACCAACCTTCTTCCAGGAGAAATGTTTTTCTATGACATAAACTTACTCACTCCCACAGTAGACCACATAGGAGAATACATCACCAGCTATGCTAGAGCTTATGGGTATTATGAAGGAAACCAAGTGGCCTATGGAGAGCAAGAGCTCACCATGGAAGTAACATGCGCCTATGACCCCAATGACAAGCAAGCTTTTCCGCTGGGTTATACAGATGAACATTGGTTATTGCAGGAAACAGAACAAGAGTTTTTAGTCCGTTTCCAAAACACAGGAAATGCACCAGCACAAGATGTGCGTATCCAAGATACAATAGATGTCAACTTTGATTTGAGTACATTAAGACTAGTCGCCAATTCACATTCAGTAATGACTACCATTAATTCAGAAACCAGAGTAGTAGATTTCTTCTTTCAAGATATTCAGTTGCCAGATTCTGTAAATAACGAACCAGATTCACATGGGCTGATTTCTTATAAAATCACTCCTTATGCTGAGCTTCCAGTAGGCACAGAACTGAACAATACTGCTTTTATCTACTTTGATAATAACGATGCTATAGTTACCAATACTACTTGGACCACCATTCATGAGTGTGGAGGTGAGGCAGCTTATTTAGCTTCTGAAACAGAGATTTGTGTAGGAGAAGAAGTTGCTTTTACCAGCTTGTATGAAGAGGTTGAAACCTACGAATGGAATATAAATTCTGTCCCAGCAGGAGGTGAAGAAGATCATGTTCAGGTATTTGATGAAGCAGGAGATTTTATAGTTCAGTTAGTGGCAGAAAATCCGCTTTGCAACGCTAGTACAATGCAGCAAGTATCTGTATATGAAAATCCTTCAAGTGACTTTGAATTGTCATCCACAATCATCTGTGAAGGAGAAATAATCGAATTCAATGCTACAGGAGAAAACATTCAATCTTACGATTGGTTGCTGAATGGAGAAGAATTGACTGAAGAAGAGCAATGGTCACAAGAATTTGAAGAAGCTGGTTCTCATATTGTGTTATTAAATACCACGAATGAAATCTGCACAGACTCACAAACTCAAACTATTGAAGTGTATTCAGTTCCATCAGCAGAAATCATAGAGAATGGAGCTCTACTAACCGCTGGTGAGGGTGTAATTTATCTTTGGTTTAATAATGGCGCGTTAATTTCAAATGCTTCTTCTCAAACTTATGAAGTACTAGAAGATGGAGCTTATTCGTTGATCGTAATATCGGAATCTAACTGCTCTGATCAATCAGAAGAAATCTTCATAGTTAACATCCTAGAAGAAGATTCACCAATCACACTGCTATATCCAAATCCAATGACAGATGTGGCATATTTAGAATTCAAAGATTCCTCAGAGAGAACTGTGAGATTATTTGACTCATCTGGAAAAGAAGTAAGAGTTTGGGATAATGTTTCTCAAGACAGAATAGAGATTTTAAAGGCCGGACTATCGGTAGGGAACTATGTGATTCATGTAACAGAAGCAGGAAGGGAATTCACTATGAAGTTAGTAATGAACAAATAAGATGCTTAACTTACCATTCATAAACCTTTTCTAAATGAGAACTCTACTATGCATTTTCACGCTCTTAGCCTTAAGTTTATCTAGTTCAGCTCAGCTTTTCGGACCACAACAAGAAATTTCAATCACAACAAAAGGTGCTCGAGTCGTTCATGCAGCAGATTTAGATGGAGATGGGGATATGGACATGCTTTCAGCTTCTTTTGATGATGGTAAAATAGCTTGGTATCGAAATGAGGGAAATGGGAATTTTATTAGCCAAATAATTATTTCCACCGAGGCAATTGGTGCTAGATCAGTTTATGTAGCAGACCTAGATGGAGATGGAGATATGGACGTGCTTTCGGCTTCTGAATTGGATGATAAAATAGCATGGTACCAAAATGACGGAATTGGAAACTTTGGGGATCAAATAATCATCTCTTCTAGCGATGTTTATGCTAGGTCAGTTTATGCAGCCGATCTAGATGGGGATGGAGATATGGACGTAATTACGGCTTCTGGACTCAATAAAATAGCATGGTACCAAAATGATGGAACTGGAAATTTTGGTGACCAACTCATTATTTCTACAAATGCAAATTCTCCTTGGTCAGTTTATGCCGCAGATTTAGATGGAGATGGCGATATGGACGTGCTTTCTGCTTCATGGAGTGATGATAAAATAGCATGGTACCAAAATGATGGAACTGGAAATTTTGGAGACCAACTCATTATTTCTACTAGTGCTAATGCCCCTTGGTCAGTTTATGCAGCGGACTTAGATGGAGATGGAGATATGGATGTTCTTTCTGCTTCTGAGTATGATGATAAAATAGCATGGTACCAAAACGATGGAACTGGAAATTTTGGAGACCAACTTATCATTTCTACGAATGCAGATAGGGCTCGGTCAGCTTACGCAGCAGACCTAGATGGAGATGGAGATATGGATGTTCTTTCGGCTTCTGCATATGACAATAAAATAGCGTGGCACCAAAACGATGGAACTGGAAACTTTGGAGACCAACTCATCATAGCCTCTAGTACGGATGAGCCTTATTCAGTTTATGCCGCAGATCTAGATGGAGATGGAGACCTGTCTCTTATACACATCTGACGCTGCCGACGAAAAATAGCTTGGTATAGAAATGATGGAACTGGGAATTTTGGCAACCAAATAATTATTTCAATCGATGTTATTGGTAGTCAGTATGTTTACGCGAAAGACTTAGATGGAGACGGGGATTTTGATGTTCTTTCTGCTTCATGGAGTGATGGTAAAATAGCATGGTACCAAAATGATGGAATTGGAAATTTTGGCAACCAAATTATCATTTCTATAGAAGCAGATGGTGCTAACTCCGTTTATGCGGAAGATTTAGATGGGGATGGAGATATGGATGTTCTTTCTGCTTCTTATGAAGATGATAAAATAGCATGGTATCGAAATGATGGAATTGGAAACTTTGGAGACCAACTCATCATATCTGCTAATGCAAATGGTGCTCTCTCAGTATATGTCGCGGATTTAGATGGAGATGGGGATATGGATGTTCTTTCAGCTTCTTTTGAAGATGATAAAATAGCATGGTACCAAAATGATGGAATTGGAAACTTTGGCGGCCAATTCATCATTTCTACTGATGTAGAAGATGCTTTTTCAGTTTATGCTGCAGACCTAGATGGAGATGGAGATATGGATGTGCTTTCGACTTCCTTGAATAATGGCATTGCATGGTATAAAAATGAAGGAAATGCTAATTTCGGTAACCAAATCAGCATTTCTGCAGGTGCAAATGGTGCTAACTCAGTTTATGCTGAGGATTTGGATGGAGATGGAGATGTTGACATACTTTCATCTTCTAATGAAGAAATAACGTGGTATGAAAACTTAACAGGAGAAGGATGTATGAATTTTACTGCATGTAATTTTAATTCCAATGCATGGATAGAGAATGGAAGTTGCTGTTTTGATAATTGTGGTTGTCTGAATGAATTAGCTGTTAATTATAGTG
>CAJXOV010000308.1 GCA_913057815.1 uncultured Flavobacteriales bacterium | reverse complement strand
GATGTAGAGAGGTCTCGTGGGCTCGGAGATGTGTATAAGAGACAGCTCTAATCTCTCATGGCATTTCGACTGTTTCTTTTTATCTGTAGTACTTAATAAATCTTGACTAATCAATGACATTTTTTGAGCCAACTTGCCAAACTTTATCATCTCCTTTCTCACTTCTAAAAGTGAAAGTTCTGCAGTTTGTATTGGTCCTCCGATGAACTCTAATCTAAACTGTTCGTCATCATCTCCTTTTGACTTTACTGTTCTTTCAGCTATGGATACCAACTGAGGTATGAACCAAATGAGTAAAAGAACATTGGCCAAATTGAAACAAGTGTGAAATAGAGCTATACCAGTAATGGCCATTCCAGAATTACTTGGGTCAAACTCCTCTCCAGTGCTTAATCCTACCAAAATGCCAATTCCTTTTAAAGCAAAAGAAAAAATTAGAAGCATCCATGTTACACCTATTATATTAAACAAAGAGTGAATTCTAGCTGATCTTTTAGCATGCACATTGGCTATTAATGATGCTAGTTCAGCTGTAATAGTAGTACCGATATTTTCCCCTAATATCATGGCACAAGCCACTTCAAATGGAATGAGACCTGTACTTACCATAGTTAATGTTAAAGCCATAGCAGCGGATGATGATTGAATAATCACAGTAACCAAAGCACCCAGCAGAACAAACATTATAGAACCATACCAGTAATCTTTATAGACTTGAAAGAATTTAACTATAGAAGAATCATGGCTTAAATCAGGTGCAGCATCCTTAAGATAAGAAAGGCCAATAAACAGTATGCAAAAACCAATTATAGCGCTTGCCCAATTTTTAGCTTTTCCTGTTTTGATAAAAAGTAATGGACCTGCCACAGCCAAAATGACCAATGAATAGCTAGCAATGTTAACTTTGAATCCAATCAATAAAATCAACCATCCAGTGATAGTAGTTCCAATATTGGCTCCCATCATCACTCCAGCAGATTGTCTTAACGTCAAAAGTCCTGCATTCACAAAGCTGACTGTCATAACGGTAGTAACAGACGATGACTGAACTATTGAAGTTATTCCAAACCCACTAGCTACTCCTTTCCAACTGCTCGAAGTTATAGCTCTTAACATCTGCCTGAGCTTTGATCCAGCAGCTCTTTGCAAACCTTCACTCATGAGCTTCATTCCATATATGAACAAAACCAATGAGCCAATAAGAATTAATAGCTTTTTTAAACCCCAAGAACTTGATGTTTTAAAACTTGACTTAGAAGACCAGAGAATCCCATTTTCACGTTTTCTTGCTACTTCTGGCGTATCTGAGAATAATCCAATTTTGAAAACATATTTCTCATCACCGATCAATTCTGATAATTTATAAGAAGTGCTTTTAGCTGAAATCACATCTGAGTATAACCAGTCGGTTCCTTCTATTCCATTTTTGTTTCTCTTAGCATTCAACTTGGTGTTATAGGATATTACCAAGCTCTTATTTTTTGCTAATTCATAAAGTTCATAGTTTATATTCCAACTAATTACTGCACCATTTTCTTTATGGGAACCTTTTACGTTCTGAAATAAAGTTAACGTACTATCCGAGGATAGTTTTTCAAGAATCCTACTGTTAGGAACATTAAATCCAAACACATCAAAGCTATTAGCTGCGCAAAACACAACAAGTACAACTACTTTGAATATATTTATTAATCTGTGTATCATGCAATTAACTAGTAACGCTTAATGGGCTCAATGCATTATGTTCTTTTAGACTTTTAGATTTCTCCTGCTGCAGCCTCACTAACATTAATAATATGATCTCCTATTCTCTCTAACGATGCAAATAGATTACTATAGATCATTCCTGATTCAGCATCAAACCCTTCTTTACCTATTGAACTAATATGCTTCTTTCTTAATTGGTTTCTGAAGCTATTTACTTCTCTTTCCGCATCTACAGCCTTTTGAAGTTGAACACCTCCTGTTTCAGCATTAAGATTATCCATCATTATTTCAAAAGCAGTATCTACTACTTTATACATTTGATTGATACTTTCAGTTTGTTTAAGGTTGAATTCTAACTTATTATCATTTCTTCTCTCTATACTTTTACTAATCTGGAAGAATACATCTCCTATTCTTTCTAAGTCATTCGTGATACTTAATAATCCCTGAACTTCATTAGAAAGACTCTCACTCATTTCACTAGCAGCCACCTTAGAAAGGAAGTTGGAAATCTCAACTTCTAGCCTGTCTGTTACTTCTTCGTATTTGGCTATCTTGTTATGTAATTTATTCCTAGTTTTAGTATCCGTAGCTAGCCCTAGCTCCTGAGAAACCTTAGCCATCTTTTTGGTCAGCTTACCGAATTTAGCTACTTCCTTTTTGGCCTCTAAAACAGATAGCTGAGGAGTTTGAATAGCTCCTCCTATATATTCTAATCTGAACTGCTCATCTTCATCACCTTTAGATTTCACAGTTTTAATAGCTAAGTTCACTAATTGCGGCACAAACCAAATTAAAAGAAGAACATTCACTAAATTAAAAGCAGTGTGGAATAAAGCTATTCCTGATTCTGCCATAGCTTTATTATTCGGATCAAAAGGCTCTCCCTGCCACCAACCTAAAGCAGCTGTAAGTCCTTTTAAAGCAAATGGAAATAATAGAAGCATCCATGTCACCCCTACTATATTAAACATTGAGTGAATACGTGCTGATCTTTTGGCATGAACATTAGCAATCATTGACGCTATTTCAGCAGTAATTGTAGTACCAATGTTTTCACCTAAAACCATAGCACAAGCTACTTCAAATGGGATCAAACCATTATGAACCATAGTTAATGTTAATGCCATAGCTGCTGAGGAAGACTGTATGACTACCGTAACTAAAGCCCCTAATAGCACAAACATAAATGGTCCGTACCAAGCATCAGAATAGTCATTGAAAAACTGAACTATTTGAGAGTCTGCTCCTAATGATGGCACTGCACTTTTTAAATATCCTAACCCTATAAATAGTATGGAGAATCCAAACAATGCCATAGCCCACGCTTTAGCTTTATTAGATCTCATAAATAATAATGGTGCTGCAAAAGCTATAATCACTAATGCGTAACTAGAAATACTCAGCTTGAACCCTAACAACACTACTAACCATGCAGTAATCGTAGTTCCAATATTAGCCCCCATCATTACTCCAGCAGATTGTCTTAGAGTCATAAGTCCAGCATTCACAAAACTTACTGTCATTACGGTAGTAACAGATGAAGACTGAACTATAGAGGTAATTCCAAATCCACTTAGAACGCCCTTCCATCTATTAGAAGTAATAGCTCCTAACATTTGTCTAAGTCTATTACCTGCTGCTTTCTGAAGTCCTTCACTCATTACCTTCATTCCATAAATGAAGAATCCTAAAGAACCAATTAAAACTAATAATTTAAAAATTCCCCAGCCTCTTTCTGGCTTGGCCTTTAATTTACCAGACCAAACCATTTTCGATTTGTCTGATTTTACTTCTGAGATATTTCCTTCCTTAGCTATACCTAGTTTAAAATTATACTTTTCAGCACTTAAATTTTTAATAGTAACAGAAGTTTCATTGATATCTATAGGCTCTGAATACAACCATTCAGCAGATAATCCTTTTTTCTCTCTTTTAGCTCCTATATCCGTAATGTACTTTACTATTAGTTGCCTTCCTTTTAATTGATTATAGGCTTCATAATCTATATTCCATGAAATTTTAACAGCTTCTTCTTTTGCTTTTACTACTAGATTCTCGAAAATATCAGACGAAATTTCTAATTTCAAGTGTTCTAACTCTTCTGCTGCACCATTACTAATTTGCAACGCACTTTCTTCGTTGGCTAATCCAATTTCCTCCTGAGCAGATAATGAACTAGTAAAAAACGTAAGCACCAATACCTGTCTCTTATACACATCTCCGAGCCCACGAGACCTCTCTACATCT
>CAJXOV010000307.1 GCA_913057815.1 uncultured Flavobacteriales bacterium | reverse complement strand
GAGATGTAGAGAGGTCTCGTGGGCTCGGAGATGTGTATAAGAGACAGATCCTGCCCATCTAGTTTAGTGACAATAAATCCCTTTTTTACACCACTATAACTCAGTTTACCTCGAGTTAATTCTAAAATTTGTGCTCCACCTTTTATGCCTAGCTTCTTTTGAACTTCAGTTGAAATGTCAGAAAATTGTGCTCCTAATATTTCTGTAAGTTCTGATTTCTCATAATTCTTCAAGGTGGTACCACCATCATTGTCTCTTAGCTCTACAGCGATGTCTTTCTTAGCGCCATTTCTCCAAACTGTAACATTAACCTCATCACCAGGTCTATACTTGCTAATTTGCTCTTGTAATTGAGGAACCGAATTAACTGATTTAGCGTTTATTTCTAGAATAACATCTCCAGAGTTTATACCGGCATCAAAAGCAGCACCGTTTTCAGTTAGAGAGCTAACATGAATACCTTTTACGCTTGGCAAATTATAGTCATCTGCTAATGTTTCTGTGACTGGTTCTATTCTAACTCCTATATAAGCTCTTTGAACTTGTCCATATTTAATTATGTCTTCGGCTACTTTTGAAGCAATGGAGCTGGGAACCGCAAAGCTATAGCCAGTAAAAGATCCTGTTCTAGAAGCAATAGCAGTATTAATTCCAACTAATTCACCATTTACATTTACAAGAGCACCTCCACTGTTTCCGGGATTAACAGCTGCATCTGTTTGGATAAAAGATTCGATGGGAAAAATTTCTCTTCCAGGATCAGAACTAAGTAAATTAATATTTCTTCCCTTAGCACTGACAATACCTGCAGTAACAGTAGAAGTAAGATCAAATGGATTTCCAACTGCTAGAACCCATTCTCCAATTTTGACAGATTCACTATCTCCGATTTTTAAGGCCGGAAAGTTGGTGCCTTCAATTTTTAGAACGGCTATATCAGTAGTTGGATCAGTTCCTATTAGCTCGGCAGAGTATGTTCGGTTGTCGTTCATACTTACCTTTATTTTGTCAGCTCCTTCTATCACATGATTATTAGTAATAATATATCCGTCATCTGATATTATAACTCCTGATCCAGATCCTCTTTGAACATACGGTTCAACACCTGAGCTATTTCCAAAAAAGTCTGCCCATGGATTATATACGTTTTGGACTTCCTCTTCAGTCTTTACATGAACTACTCCGTTAACTGTTTTTCCAGCGGCAGCAGTAAAATCGTTTACTAGAATTGAAGAAGATGGGTTATTCACATAGTCGAACAGTGGTGTGTCATTATTCCCTATGGTGTGAGAAGATATTTCTTCTGAGTTAAAGAAAAAATACTTAGCGCCCATTAAAGCACCAAAGCCACCAATAAAAGCTGCTAGTGTAAAACTGATAATTTTTTTCATGTATGTTTTTATTCCAAGTTAGAACAAACTTAACGCCAGAATTCTTTACTAATTTTTATGAAGGTATTAATTATTGTTAAGCAAAAAGGGAAGCTCTATCAGCTTCCCTTTTTTTTTTGAATATTTTGTTCGTTTTCTGAATTCTTATTCAGGGCTATTCTCACATGGTATACCATATAATGAAAGGAAGATTCCAACGTCATCTGATGAAGTAAATCCATCTCCTGTAAGGTCACAACCACAATCACCTGTGAAACATCCATAATCACTTAAAAGAATAGCTAAATCATTAGTAGTTCTATAGCCATCATAGTTGAAATCAGCTGCACAGAAAAGAGCTTCTTGAGCATCGGTCCCTAATACAACTATCTCTTGGCTAAATGATGCTTCGTTTCCAGCACAATCTGTAGCATTCCAAGTTCTTGTAAACAAGTATGTAGGACAACAGTTAAGATCTACAGCTACATCTCCAGCACCTTGCACTTCTTCTGAAACATCTAGAGAAACATTTTGATAGAATCCATCAAAAGCCATCCATCCGCCTAATCCAAGATGTGGACCAACGTTATTGGCTCCTATGCCATGCTGCCATCCTATAGAATTGTCAATAGGTGTGTGAGAAATATCTAAATAAGACCCTTCTAAGTCACCCCATCCTTCTATATATGCACCTTCAGAATTAACTAAATAATAGGTCCAGTCGATGTATGCATTTCCGGCTAAATTGAAATCATCTTTATATGAATTTCCTTCGATATCAGACCAAGCATCCCAACCAATTCCAGCAGTTAAAGGAATATGCATGTGCCATCCTCCATTAGGATTTGATTGATCATAAACTGTTCCAGTTAGTAATGCCTCTAGGCCGTTTCCATTGTCTTCATAAAATGATACTTGAGAGAAGACTGTATTGTAGAACGCTTGTCCATCCTCATGACCAGGTAACCCGAACAATGCCATTGACCAATCTGCTGAAGCATTTAAAGGTTGAATCCCTTCACAGTTTTCATATGCATTTGGATCAGGTTGGAATCCAATATACTCTTCTTCAAAATCTACTGTAACATTCATATCACAGTTATCATCTGCAGTTACCAATGGTAATGTTGGATGCTCGTCTTGGCAATTAATAGTTAATTCTGAATCTGGTAATCCAGATAAAACAGGATCAGTAGTATCAACTACATTAATCAACTGAACATGCGTTGCAATATTTCCGCTGCAGTCTGTAGCTGTCCAAGTTCTAGTAATTACGTATTCACATCCTTCTGTTTCAGTTTCAGTGAAAGTCACATCTACTTCATCACAGGGACAATTATCAAACGCTGCTAAAGTAGCTGGAGCAGGAATGTTGTCACACTCGACTGTGAAGTCCACGGGTAATACATCACCACCAGCATTAGAATCTTCTAATTCTTGAGTAGTGAATATTCCAATAACAAATAGAATAGGATCAATGTTATCCACTGTAGATATCATCTGAGTACACACTGATTCATTTCCGCATATATCTATAGCTGTCCATGTTCTAGTAATTAGAAGTAATCCACTAACATCAAGTTCAGATGAGTCTAAGTAGTCTACTGCGACTAAACCATTGCAGTTGTCGGTAGCACTTGCCATTCCTGTATCAGAAGGTTCAGCAGAATCTCCACAATTTATTTCTACATCTTCTGGACATGTAATAACTGGAGGAGTATTATCATATACATTGATGTTTTGAGAAACACTAGATATATTTCCACAATCGTCAATGAAAGTCCATGTTCTCACCATTGTAAATTGATTATCACAATCTCCAGGAGTTATAATAGCTGATGGACTAACTGTTATTTCTCCTGTGCAATTATCTGTAGCAGTTAAACTAACAGGAGCAGATATATCTGAAGCACATTGCACATTTTCTTCTGAAGGAGCTTCTGGACTTAATGGAGCAGTTGTATCTGTAAATTCTACAGTTTGAGAGAATGTTGTAGAATTACCACAATCATCAGTAGCAGTCCAAGATCTCTGGATTTGGTATCCACAGTCAAGTTGAATGATTCCAGAAATTGCAGAAAGTGCAAGTTCTGTATCACAGTTGTCAGACCATTCAGGTGTGAATCCAGGATCGGCATCATTACATTCTAGAGTGAGATCTACTGGTTCAATTGCTAAAGTAGGTGCAGAATCATCAGTAACTGAGAATTCGGCCGCAGTAACCTCAGAATTACCACAATCATCTGTAGCTGTGAACGTCACTGTCAATGGATCTCCACAAGGAGACGGTAACGTACATGTTGAAGGATCTCCAGGAATAACTTCAGTGACACATTCTATACCATTTATTAAGCATGATGCATTTACATTGTACCAATCATCTAAGTTACATGAAGGGTTAGGCGTAGATAAATCAGATGCCCACACAATAACTCCGTTTTCGATTAATTCCCATCTGCTATTTAGATTGTTGTACAATAATGACACTCCAATGTCATCAACTCCATTGATATAGCCAAAAATGTAAATGGCAAATCCATTATCATCAACATCATCCTGTCTCTTATACACATCTCCGAGCCCACGAGACCTCTC
>CAJXOV010000306.1 GCA_913057815.1 uncultured Flavobacteriales bacterium | reverse complement strand
CCTCTCTATTCGTCGGCAGCGTCAGATGTGTATAAGAGACAGACCTACTAGTATTCCTAAAGTAATTCCTCCTAATATATCTCCAGGATAATGAACTCCCAAATAAATTCGGCTGTAACAAATGAGTCCAGCCCAAAAAAGTATGATCAGAGTCCAAGTTTTGTTGAGCTTTAAAAAGTTCAATACAAATATTGATATCCCCGTGAAGTTGGCCGCATGGCCACTAATAAAACCATATTTCCCACCAGTGTAAAATTCTCCTGTTTCAGGTCTTCTGACTAAATGAACAAGGTGAGAAAATTCATCATTTCTACTTGGCCTGAACCTTTGGAAGACTTCTTTAAAACATTCTCGGTGAATATTATCGGCTAATAAAACAACCATTCCGATACCCAAAAGCAACCATAGAATGCCTTTATTTCCATATTTCTTTCTAGCGGCTAAGATGAAAACAAGATATACAGGGATCCAAAACACAGGATGACTTATATACCACATAGGAGTATCTAGTAAGGAGGAATTCCAACTATTAATTTCTAGAAATATGGATCGGTCTATTTGGTCTAAGCGTTCTATAAAGGTCACGTATACTAGAGGTTAGTGTATCAGAGTTTGAACTTCGGCTTTTAACATGTTAATGGCCAAGTCTAAATGAGTATTGTTCGTCTCTGCTTCTAAAGCTAACATAGCCTTAGCCAAATCTAATCCTGAAGCTCCTGGAGCTACTTTAGAACCAGCTATTTTAACAAGTTCTAGAGTCTCTTCTTTGGCTGCTTTTACATGTCTCCACGTTTTTTCGCTGATGTACATTTGCATACTCAAGTTGTGCTCAAACTCTTCTCGTATTGCCTTTAAGCATTCCAGTTGTAACTGTCCTGAATTGAAATTAGGCGAATTCAGTCTCATAATCATGCTATTAGGCTTGATCCTTTCAGTGAAAATCACCAACCTTTCATATGCTTTTAGCTGAAGAGGTAAGACGATTTTAATTTTGTCATTCTTCTCTTTTACAGGAGAAGGCTGCTTCTTTTGTTGTTTCTCGAAGAAAATAAAAGCAGTAAAAAAGACGAGAATAGCTGGAAGAAATATCTTCATTAACTCTAAAAATGATTCCATGCTGGGGTTCTTTAAGTTTTCAAATGTATTATTAATAACGCAGTATTATGAGCCATTCAGTTATATTTATGACAAAATATTTTTAGTATGAAGTTAAGATTTCTTTTTTGTGTCTTTTTTAGCGTTGCAACGCTAAATATGAAATCACAAGAATTTGTAAGAGACCAATCTATTCCTGTTGAGGAGCTAGGATTAGATCTCCCAAATGCTTGGGCCGGAGGATTGAATTATGTTCAATACAGCAAAATTGATTTAGATGGAGATGACCAAGAAGATCTGTTTTTATTCGACAGAAGTACTTTTAAGATTTTGACATTTATCAATGTTTCAGAAAACAATGAAACAGAATATAGATATGCGCCAGAATTTGAATCCTTATTTCCTGATGGATTAAGGAACTGGGTTCTTTTAAGGGATTATAATTGTGATGGATTAAAAGATATATTCAGTGGAGGTCAAGGAGGAATTAAGCTTTTTCAACAAGAAAACATTGGCGGTGAAATTTCATTTAATTCGGTGTATGATTTGTTCATTCCCGCTGTCTATGATTTGTCTACTCCTTTCGAAGCTCCAGTTTATAACATTAGTGTGGATCTTCCTCATATAGGAGATATAGATGATGATGGCGATGTGGATATACTGAATTTTTCAGATGGGAGTTTGACTGTATTCTATTATATCAACACGGCTTCAGATTTAGGTAGGTGTGATACCATGGCCATGGAATTAGCCAATAGATGTTATGGGTCTATTGCTGAAAGTGCAGAAAATAACACCATATTTTTAGACCATGAATGTGATTTTAATGTGGTGAATGTAAGAGCTATGTTGGACTCAGCTAAAGACAAATATGATGATTCATTAGAAAAAGATGGGTTGCACACTGGTGGTACTTTGCTTAGCCTTGAGACAAACGGTGATGGCTATCAAGAACTAATTATTGGAGATATAACGAATGATAGTTTGATCATGGTAACCAACGGACCTAGTATTTTAGGTCCTGATAGCATGGTGGCTCAAATAGGTAATTTTCCTGCAAGCTTTTCTGATTCTGAAAAGATTCATTACTATGAATTTCCAGCAGTGTATCATGAAGATGTGAATAATGATGGAATAAAAGATTTAATGTCGAGCCCATTCAGTAGGTTCAGTTCTGTTGATGATTTTAGTTCATGGCTCTATATTAATGAAGGAAGCGATGAGTTTCCTAATTTTATTCTTGAGAAAAAAGATTGGTTACAAGATGAAATGATCGAACATGGAACGAATGCCATGCCAGTAATATTTGATTATAATTCGGATGGCCTGGGTGATTTAATTATTGGTCAAAAAGAAACTATATTTTCAGCTATAGAAGCTCAGTCATCATTAAAGCTTTATGAAAACATTGGAACTTTAGAACAACCAGAATTCACCTTAAGAGATAATGATTGGCTGGGTGTTTCTGCTTTGAACTTAAGAAATGTTTATCCTGCATTTGGTGATTTAGATGGTGATGGAGACCAAGATATGGTCTTAGGAGAGAGCTTAGGTTTTATTCATTATTACGAGAATTCAGCAGGTGAAGGAAACCCAGTTGATCTTTCTATAGCTGAATTATCTATGCAAGACGCTTTTGGGGCGGACATGGACCCTGGGCAGGATGTTATTCCACAAATAATAGATTTGGATGAAGATGGGCTTTTGGATATCATTTTAGGAGAGCAAAATGGGAATTTGAATTTCTATAAAAACACGGGCACTGTTACTGATTTCGCATTCGAATTCGTAGATGATGAATTAGGTGGAGTATGGGTGGATAATGTACTCGGAATTCAAGGAAACAATGTCCCTCATTTTTATAAAAATTCGGATGATGAGTGGATGCTCTTAACTGGAAATGAGATAGGAACAATTCATAGGTGGAATAACATTTCAGGAAACCTTGATGGAGAATGGATCAGACAAGATTCAGCTGTTATGAATATCAATGAAGGTCAATTTTCAGCACCTTTTATTTTCGACATAAACAATGATGATTATTTGGATCTATTCGTAGGAAATTTAAGAGGAGGAGTTGCTTTTTACAGAGGACAGTTTGTAGATGGGATAGCAGAAATTGAAAGCTTCGATCCTAAAGTTAATATCTACCCAAATCCTTCGGAAGGAGATTTTTCTTTACAATTTGGATCAAATTATGAATTACCATCTTCGGTTAAAGTATTTAACGTTTTAGGAGAAGAAATTCATTCTATAAAGATTAGGGATCTGTATTCTCAGATTAATTTGGCCGGTCATTCTTCAGGCATTTACTTTTTACTTGGTGAATATCAGCAAGGGGTGATAGAGCTTGGTAAGCTGATAATTGAATAATAATGATAAGTGAATTCCGAATTAGTGTGATGTGTTTCTTGATTCTTTTGTCGTTTGACTTAAGCTCTCAAGAAACAGCTGAAAATGATTCTACAGAAATATTCTTAAGTAATTTCTATTTCGGATTTGAGTATTGTCCATCGGGAATCACTTTGAATTCTGAAAATTTGTATTACGATCCTTTTGGTGAAACCGTTAGACAATATGAAGGTTCTTTTGACACTAGGTTTACTCTAGGAATATTAATGGCACCTAAACTTTATACAGGTTTAATAGCGAGTTACGAAGAACAAGAATTTAGTACTAATAGTATAAATCCATTTTTAGGTGGAGAGCAAGGTGAATTGATCAGTAGCACAGGAACTATAATTCAAAATATTAGAGGAGGAGGTGTGAAAGTGAGATATGATTTTATTGAAATTGGGAGGTTGAGATCTTATGTAAGCGCTGAAATTTCCTTTTATAAGGCAAAAAAGCAAATCTCTAATATAGTAATCACTCTGTCTCTTATACACATCTCCGAGCCCACGAG
>CAJXOV010000305.1 GCA_913057815.1 uncultured Flavobacteriales bacterium | reverse complement strand
TCTAGAAATAACCTTTTAAATGAAATTTTAGGTGTTTTAGTCATATTGTCCGGGATTTTAGTTGCTTTTTCTAAAGAGAAAATGGAAGATGAGTTTATAGAAAAAATAAGATTAGAATCTTTAGTTTGGTCTGTTTATGCTAATTATATTTTACTCCTATTAGCAATGGTTTTCCTCTATAATTTTGATTTTCTATGGTTCATGACATTTAACATGTTTACCATATTAATTTTCTTTATTATCAGATTTAATTGGCAAATACTAAAACTTAAAAAAGCTTCTTTTGATGAAAAATAACATAAAAGTAGAAAGAGCCAAGATGAACATGACGCAAGCTAGACTTGCTGAGATGTCGGAAGTTAGTAGGCAGACGATTAATGCTATGGAGTTAGGAAAGTACGTGCCTTCTACATTGCTGGCGCTAAAATTGGCTAAAATTTTTGATACAGATGTAAGAGAACTTTTTGAGTTAGAAAAGTCGGATTGGAAATGAAGCTAATTCCTCTTCCCTTGAAAGAATTCTTGAAGCAGATGACGGCAAGCATCTTCTAGTACTCCCCCTATGGCTTCTGTTTTTGGGTGAAGAATTCTTCTATTAGTTAGCTGTTCATGATCAAATTGAGTGTATCCTCTGCGTTCGTCATAAGCTCCAAAAACGATTCTACCAATTCTAGTATTATAAGCTGCACCAGCGCACATGAGACAAGGTTCCAGTGTTACAAATAATGTGCACTTGTCTAAATATTTTCCGCCTAAGAAGTCTGATGCGGATGTGAAAGCCTGCATTTCTGCATGAGCAGTGAAATCGTTTAATTTTTCAGTAAGATTATATCCTCGGGCTATTATTTGATTTTTAGCCACGATTACAGCTCCAACAGGAACTTCGCCTCTTTCTAAAGCATATTCGGCTTCTTTAAAAGCCATCTTCATAAAATATTCGTCTGAGTAAATTTCCATTTCTAATTCAAAACTACAATTGATTTAGCCATTTTCCAATCTCAATAGAAAGCAAGTTTTCATTTTTTATATCTATTCTTTGGGCCAATTGAAATTTGTCTTCTGAAATTTTCCTTTCACGTATAACTGGGAATTTAAATTTTTCATGAAGTCTTTTTGAAAGGTATTCTTGTTCAGACTGACCTTTTGTAGGAATCAATATGCAAGGAGTATTGGTAGAAATGATATCCATGATAGTACTATAGCCACTTCTAGAAATTACTAGTTTACATGTTTTTAAAAGAGTCTCTAATTCATCTGTTTTCAAATGATTGTATACAGTAAAATTCTTGGGGAAAACCTTCTTGTCAGCAGATTTTGGTAGTCCTCTTAAAAGTGTTATTTTTTGATTAGAGCTTCTGAATGATTTAATTAATCTATTTTCTAACGTGGTTCTATGAGGTTCTGTACCTGAAATAATGGCTAGGACAAAGTTTTTTCTGATTGTATTTGAAGTTGTCTTAAATCTGCTTAAAGTGCCAATATATTTCTTGTTTAAAAACTCATCTGTAGAAGATAACTTTCCTGAAATAATAGATCCATTTTCATCTGGTACCCAAATTTCCGAAAATCTATTCAAGTACTTTTTGATTTGATTATTAGCTATTGCTCTAAACGGGGTTCTAGGGGCTAATTTTAATTGATGAGAGATCATAACACTTGGCACTGAGGAGGAGTAAACTCCATATCGATTGTCAGAAATAATTCCATTTATTTTCTGTGTTGCTAGGAAGTTCTCTAAAACTATTTTTTCACGATTTATGTTTCGTCTGATTTTTAGAGATTGCAACGCCACATGAATACCTATGGGAATAAAATGATTGAACTGTAAATTGTAATCAGGAAGGTTTAATGTCCTTAATAAAGGGAATTCAGCCGAAATTAAATCCAAACTATTACCTGAGCCTGCCAATACTACATCTGCGTTATTGGCGAGGAGTTCTTCAACTATAGGAATGCATCTAGTAGCATGTCCCAATCCCCAATTTAAAGGAGCTATTAATATGGTTTTTTTATGTTGAATTTGGTTTTACTTTTGCACCGCAGAATTTACTCCACATGGGCAAAGATAAACTTAGAAAGTGGGCGGAAAACGAGTCGTTTGATATTGTTTTTGAACCGCCATTAAAAGAAATAGTAGAAGGGGCTACATTCAAACAGAATGAGTGGGGAAAGTCAGTATTCGGAAATGATAATCCAATTACGCTGGAGTTAGGGTGTGGTAAAGGAGAATATACATTAGCTCTGGCTAAAAAGTATCCAGAGAGAAATTTTATAGGTGTTGATGTAAAGGGGCATCGTTTCTGGAGAGGAGCTAAAACTTCTATCCAAGAAGGGATTTCTAATGTGGCTTTTCTTAGAACAAGGATAGAATTTGTACATCACATGTTTGGAAAAGACGAGGTGAGTGAGGTATGGCTAACTTTTTCAGACCCTCAAAAAGGAAATGAAAGTGGAACGAAGAGAATTACGAGCTATCATTTTTGGGAGCGTTATAAGAAATTTCTAAAGCCTGATGGTATCATAAACATCAAGACTGATAGCCCTCTAATTTATAAATTAGCATTAGAAGAAATTAAAGAGCATAATGCTGAACTTCTTTTGGAAAACGGTGATATTTATGGATCTGATATTTCTCACTTCCCTATTGATATTCAGGAATTATTAGAGGTTAAGACGTATTATGAGCAGATGTGGTTAGCTCAGGGAGATTCTATCAAATTTGTTCAGTTCAAATTAAATGGAAAATAAAGAAGGGTTCTTTTCTATGGTTCATCAGGTAGTTAGGTTAATTCCTGAAGGAAGAGTAACTAGTTATGGAGCAATAGCCAAATATTTGGGTGCACCTAGATCGGCAAGAATGGTTGGTTGGGCAATGAACTCTAGTTTTAATGTTGACAATCCTGTTCCAGCTCATAGAGTGGTTAATGGGCAAGGCCTCTTAACAGGAGCTGCTCAATTTCCTGAACCTAAAATGATGGAACGGTTATTAGAAAAGGAAGGGGTTGAGTTAAAAAACAATAAGGTTCAGAACTTTGCTGAACTGTTTTGGAATCCTTCAATAGAATTAGAATTATAGTGTTTAAAAAAGGAAATAAGATCATTAATTCTCTTGGATTTCCTCCTTCTTTTCGATTTTCTCCCAAATTGTATCAGCATTTAAATAGTAGCTTCCTTTTGCATTAAATCGGCACTCATGTGGCGCTATGATAGATAAGAAGTGATCACCTGAATCTCTTTGGTATAGGTGGTAAGTTTGACCGATAATAGGTTCAAAATTCAGTTTGGAACTATGGATGAGTTCGTTGTATTCGAACTGCTTCATCATATTTTCATACTCAGCTTTAAGCTCCAGAAACTTAGTTTGAACTTGATGATTGATCTTATTAATGCTTCTGTTTTTCCAGCTAGAGGTATCTACCGTAGTAATAGATGGAGCTCCTACATTAGTTCCGTATGGTTTTAGACCAGCGTCATATGTCTGCTCTTTTTCGTTGTATACTACGTTGTCAGGTCTCTTTTTTTCCTTGCTCATCTCAGGTGTATTACTTTGCAAAGTTATAATCACATCCACCTTATTCTGGTCACAGAAGTATATTTAAGTTGAGTTTGGGTATTTAATCCTCATTTCTCCCTTTAGAAGCAGGTTCTAATTCGTCAGAAAAATCCATATTAAGATTAAAGTCCTCAATCAGACATAGTAAGTCGTGGGTTATTCTAATTAAGTATAAAGCATCTGAGGTTGGAATTTCTAGTACATCCAAGTAATCTCCATCCGAAGTTTTAATAGTCGTAAGATCTGAATCTGAAAATCCTTTTGGATACTTTTCTCTGATGAGAAGCATGTGTTTATCGGTGATGTTCCGATAATCTTTGAAAATACGTTTCATGGTTTATTGATTTAAAAATGAATAACCATCTTCACTCAATCTCCACTAGCTTACTGCTCGCTTTCTGCTTAACAAGTTAGAGTTTATTTTGAGTAAATCAAACTTCTTAATGACTGTCTCTTATAC
>CAJXOV010000304.1 GCA_913057815.1 uncultured Flavobacteriales bacterium | reverse complement strand
CTAAGTATTATAGGTTTTGGCTAGGAAAAATAGAGAAACGTCAATCCTTCATCAGAGCCACTGAACCAGTTTTTATTTTTAGAAAACCTTGATATTCTTCAGTGAATTTTAAAACATAAGAATACACACCAGAAGGCATTATATCACCATATCTATTTCTACCACTCCATGCTTTGTTAGGGTCGTTTGTATTAAATAATTGTTGTCCCCAACGGTCGAAAATTGTAAGCTGATAGTCATAAGGAGGGCATTCAAATACGATGTTATATTCTTCATTTATACCATCTCCATTGGGAGTAAATGCATTGGCCAAATGAACTGGACAATCACAGAAAATTCTTTCCACTAGAATAGTGTCTCTCACTACGAAGCAGCTGTCATCATCCATAATTTCTACAAAGTGCCAACCAGCATTTGGAACATCATAAATATCATCCGTTCCTCCATCACTCCATTCAAAAGTTCCTTCGATATAGGAAAGGTCTAAGACCATCGGCCGGCCTTCACAAAATTCTATTTTATCAGCTAAAAAATCACCAGGAGAGTAACTGAATTCTACATGTACAGCATCTGAAGTACTTCCGCAAATATTAGTTATGTTCACAGAGTATTCACCAGTTTCAGTAATAGATATACCTGGTCCACTTCCTCCTGTATTCCATTCATACACAGAAGTGGATCCTCCATTAGCAACATAATACTCTACTGTTCCACCGCATACAACAGAGTCAGGGCCTAAGTCTACTTCTGGCGGACTTAAAAAAGCGACTTCTATTTGGTCTGAAGTATTAAAGCAGTTATCTACGATTTGGACACTATAAATTCCCGCTGAGTCTACTTGAAAAGTTTCCCCTGTTGAGCCATCATTCCAAAGGTAAGTTGCGTTCCATCCAGGAGCTTCCAATATGAGAGATTCTCCTTCACATATTATAGTATCTGTAGTAACATTAAACTCTGGTTCTGTGTAAACGGTCACATCTACTTCATCTGCTGCCGAAGCACAAGCGTTAGAGGCTTCAGCAGTAATAGAAGTTTGATATCCAATATCAATAGCAGGTGTAGTTGCTCCTGTGCTCCACGAGTATGTAGAGGATGGGTTTGATATGTTTAGGTTTACACTTTGGCCATCGCATAGCTCTATGTCATCACCTAAATCTACTTGAGGCCTTGATACTCCGCTTTGGCAGAAGTTGGCTATTAATCCTGATCCTGCTTGAGCCTTAAAGAAAATCCAAGTATGTCCATTTGAATTATTAGGGACATTAAACGTGATATTTACGTTTTGCCAAGCGGTACTGGTAATGTTTTGAGTACTTACTTGATTGGCTTGAATTCCATCCTCATTCTGAAACTGGCCGGAAGCACCAGTATATATGCCTAGATTAAAGCTGCCTCCTGAATTTAAAGTTCTGATTTGAATGGTAAAATTGTTTCCTCCATTAAGGCCACCGGTCATTCTAAAGCCGATTGCTTCTCCAGTTGGTATTCTTACAGCACGAGGATTATCACAGTCATAGGGTGTAGCAGCTCCAAGTTGTGCCCCACTCCAGCCATTTCCATTATGAAAACCAACATCAGCTCCTCCCGTATTTGTTATGTCGGAACTTGAAGGGAAATTATCTCCAGACCCTATACTATAAAAACATCTTTCTAAGACATCTTGACCATATCCCATAAAAGGACATATAAGTAAGAATAATAGGATATGTTTTTTTAAAGTATTCAAGAAATGTAATATTAGTATAATATACACAATATCAACACTAAAGTAGTTGCGTTAATAATGCAAAATATTCTATTATTATTACATTTCTGTAGTCTTAATCCCTAAATCTTCTTTTGTAGGAATTTCTGGTGCAGGAATTTTACCACTCCGTATAAGTAAAAGTAGACTTACTCCGAATAAAATAAAACCTAATGCTATTATTTCTGCTTGAGTTATAGTCATAAAGCCTAAATCAAAAAAGTCGTTTACTCTGATTTTTTCAATGAAGAATCTTTCTATTCCATTAAGTATAAAATAGATGGCTATAATAGATCCAGCAAATTTCATCCTAGTTCTAAGTTTCCAAAGAATAAGAAAAATCACAGTAGCTAGGACAAGTTCATATAATGGAGTAGGATAAACCGCAGGTTCCAAGTAAGTTCCATAACCAGGGAAGCTTGGTATTCCAGCCTCTATCATTTCTGGAGTTATAGGTTTACCAGTGTAACCACCTTTTGGGTCAAATGAGCTAACTACATTTACATTGTTTGGGTAGTCATAAGCCCAAAGCCATTCCGGTACCCAGTTAGGACAAGGTTTTGTGTTGGCTATTCCCCAATCTCCATCACCAGAAACATGACACCCAATCCTACCAACACCGTATGATAGCATTACACCAGGCGCTAGAGAATCCATAAAGTGAAGTGGGCTCATTTTATGTCTTCTAGCATAAACAATTAGAGCTATTCCCCCACCAATTAGCCCTCCGTAAATAGCTAATCCGCCTAATAATCCTTCTACAGAGGGTCTTCTAAAGAATGAAAGGACATCATTAGGATCTTCAAGACCAGCAAAAATTTTAGCTCCTAAGAATCCAAAAAAAGCAGCTACTATAGTAATGCTGCCGACTCTATCGGAAGGTTTTATAAAGATTGTTTTTTCAATAGGTTCAGGAAGTCTTTCTTTTTCAGACTCTCTATATCTTAAGAATACAAATAGAGCTCCTAATATCAACCCGCCTATTAAATTTCCTTCTAGACTTAAAAGAAATTTTTGAGGAAGATTTCCGTCTGCAAATACTTCAGCCCTATTTAAGAATATATATAGAAACTTATATCCAATAGCAAACCCCAGTAAACCACTTGTAATAAAATCAAAAATACTAGCAGGTTTTCCTTCTGTAATCTTTTTAGGAGTATAAAAAAATAGACCTTGAGATTCTTTACGCTTTAGTTCTTTAAGCAAAAAGTAATTAGCTGAAAGAAATGCCAGAGCTACGAAGAAGCCAAAGCTATTCATCATTTTTAGCCAAGGCCAATCAATTCCAGTAAGATCGAGTAGTGCGTGATATAAAGTAGGATACATGTTAAGCGAAAATAGGCTCTTTTATCTTACCATTATAAATGCAATCGGCATTTAAGTCGGTAAGAATAACCTCTGTTATTTGATTAATTAAACTTTCTGAAAATGGAACTTGAACTTTTAAATAATTTTCTGTAAATCCACGAATAAAGCCATCATGATTCTCTGATTCAAATAAGACTTTCGTGCTTTGACCTTTGAATTCTTGATAAAATGCTCTCTGTTTTTTGCTTGATAAAATCCTAAGTTTCTTGCTTCTTTCTAGACGAATAGATTTAGGTACAATATCTGTTTTTCTAACTGCAGTTGTGTTCGGCCTTTCTGAATAGCTAAATACATGTAAGTAGCTTATAGGAAGAGAATGAATGAAGTCAAAAGTTTTTTGAAATTCCTCTTCTGTTTCTCCAGGAAAACCAACTATAACGTCAACTCCTATGCTGCATTCCGGCATAAGCTCTTTTATTAGAGAGATTCTGTTTTTATATAAATCCGTTTTATATCTTCTTCTCATGGCTGACAAGATGTCGTCAGATCCGCTTTGCAATGGGATATGAAAATGTGGGACGAATTTTTTAGAAGCAGAACAAAACCGAATAATTTCGTCACTTAATAAGTTCGGTTCTATACTTGAAATTCTTAGTCTGTCTATTCCGTTAAGCGTATCAAGTTCGCTTATTAAATCGAAGAAGTTTTCTTCATTAGTAGTCCCAAAATCTCCAATATTAACTCCGGTGAGAACGATTTCTTTGGCATTTGTATAGGCAGCTTTTTTTGCTTCTACCATAGTTTTAGCCACGCTCGAACTTCTACTCTTTCCTCTAGCTAAAGGTATGGTGCAGAATGAACAGAAGTAATTACAGCCGTCTTGAACTTTTAAAAAGCATCTAGTTCTATCACCTTCTGAAAAAGAGGGGACAAAATCTTTAGTTTGTTTGATGGCTTCCACATGGAA